>NZ_JAETXL010000027.1:0-876 GCF_016774385.1 Micromonospora fiedleri | reverse complement strand
ATGGTTTGACGGCGCCGAGTGGTCCGGCGCAGGAGCGGGTGATTCGGGCGGCGTTGGGTGCTGCTGGTTTGTCGGCGTCGGATGTGGATGTGGTGGAGGCGCATGGGACGGGTACGTCGTTGGGTGACCCGATCGAGGCGCAGGCGGTGTTGGCCACGTACGGGTCCCGTACTGGTGGTGTGCCGGTGTTGTTGGGCTCGTTGAAGTCGAACATCGGTCACGCCCAGGCCGCTGCCGGTGTGGGTGGTGTGATCAAGATGGTGCAGGCGATGCGGGCGGGAGTGGCGCCCCGCTCACTGCACTGTGAAGTGCCGTCACCCATGGTCGACTGGGACTCCGGTGCGGTGCAGTTGCTGTCGTCCCGACAGGACTGGCCCGACACCGGCCGCCCCCGCCGCGCCGCAGTCTCCTCCTTCGGAATCGGCGGCACCAACGCCCACGTCATCCTCGAAGAACCGCCAGCCGTCGAGGCCGAACCGGCCGCCGACGAGCCGACGGCGTCCGGCACCGGCTTGCCGGTCCCGCTCGTCGTCTCGGCAGCCACCCCGCAGGCCCTGCGCGCCAACCTCGACCAGCTCGCCGACCACCCCGTCGGACAACCCGCCGACCTCGCCCGCTCCCTGCTGACCGGCCGCGCCCTGCTCGCCCACCGAGCCGTCGCCGTCGCCAGCGAACCCAGCACCCTGCCCACCGCCCTGCGCACCGCCACCCCCGTCACCCCGCCCCGCCCCGGCCGCACCGCTGTCCTGTTCACCGGTCAGGGGTCGCAGTGGGTGGGGATGGGTGAGGGTTTGGTGGGGGTGTTTCCGGTGTTTCGGCGGGTGTGGGAGGAGGTGTGTTCGCGTCTGGTGTGGGATGCGGGGGATGTGGATGCGA
>NZ_JAETXL010000026.1:0-901 GCF_016774385.1 Micromonospora fiedleri | reverse complement strand
AACCACCGGAGCGCTCGCCGCCGTCGCGGCGGAACCCGCCCTCACGACGGTCGCCGCCCTGGAAACCACCTTCACGGCGGTCACCGCCCCGGAAACCACCGGGACGCTCACCGCTGTCACGCCGGAAACCACCCTCACGACGGTCGCCGCCTTCGCGGAAGCCACCGGAACGTTCCCTGTTGTCGGGACGGAAACCACCCTCGCGACGGTCACCGCCACGGAAGCCACCAGAACGCTCACCATCGCGGGAGCCGCCTTCACGGCGATCTCCGCCCCGGAAACCACCGGGACGCTCGCCGCCGTCGCGACGGAACCCGCCCTCACGACGGTCGCCGCCCTGGAAACCACCTTCACGACGGTCACCGCCACGGAAACCACCAGAGCGCTCACCGCTGTCACGACGGAAGCCGCCTTCACGACGGTCACCCTCGCGGCGATCTCCGCCCCGGAAACCACCGGGACGCTCGCCGCTGTCGCGGCGGAAACCACCCTCACGACGGTCACCCTCGCGGAAACCGCCGGAACGGGAACGGTCAGCCCCGTCACCGCGTCCCTCACGGGAACCACGGTCCCGGTCACGATCGTCGCGGTACGACGGGCGGTCGTCCCGGCGGAAGCCGCGGTCACGGCCCTCGGGCCGGCCCTCCTGGCCCCGGGGACGGTCTCCGCCCTGAGCTCCTGAACTCACAGGTACATCCTTCCTCAGTGCGCCATTCTATGGCGCAACGCAGTCGAGGGCCGACCCGATTCCGGGTGGCCCTCGACTGTGACGTGTGTCCGGCGGTGTCCTACTCTCCCACACCCTCCCGAGTGCAGTACCATCGGCGCTGGAAGGCTTAGCTTCCGGGTTCGGAATGTAACCGGGCGTTTCCCTTCCGCCATAACCGCCGTAACCCTATCA
>NZ_JAETXL010000025.1:0-5385 GCF_016774385.1 Micromonospora fiedleri | reverse complement strand
TGTCCGGCGGTGTCCTACTCTCCCACACCCTCCCGAGTGCAGTACCATCGGCGCTGGAAGGCTTAGCTTCCGGGTTCGGAATGTAACCGGGCGTTTCCCTTCCGCCATAACCGCCGTAACCCTATCAACATATCAAACAACACCACACCAACAACGTTGGGGCATTTTGTTTGTTTGTTGTGAGTTACACAGTGGACGCGAGCAGAACCTTTGTGAGCAAGTCCTCGGCCTATTAGTACCGGTCAACTGAACCCGTTACCGGGCTTACATTTCCGGCCTATCAACCCAGTAGTCTAGCTGGGGGCCTTACCCACCCAAAGGGTGGTGGGATACCTCATCTTGAAGCAGGCTTCCCGCTTAGATGCTTTCAGCGGTTATCCCTTCCGAACGTAGCTAACCAGCCGTGCCCCTGGCGGGACAACTGGCACACCAGAGGTTCGTCCGTCCCGGTCCTCTCGTACTAGGGACAGCCCTTCTCAAGTATCCTACGCGCACGGCGGATAGGGACCGAACTGTCTCACGACGTTCTAAACCCAGCTCGCGTACCGCTTTAATGGGCGAACAGCCCAACCCTTGGGACCTGCTACAGCCCCAGGATGCGACGAGCCGACATCGAGGTGCCAAACCATCCCGTCGATATGGACTCTTGGGGAAGATCAGCCTGTTATCCCCGGGGTACCTTTTATCCGTTGAGCGACACCGCTTCCACACGCAAGTGCCGGATCACTAGTCCCGACTTTCGTCCCTGCTCGACCCGTCAGTCTCACAGTCAAGCTCCCTTGTGTACTTGCACTCAACACCTGATTGCCAACCAGGCTGAGGGAACCTTTGGGCGCCTCCGTTACCTTTTAGGAGGCAACCGCCCCAGTTAAACTACCCACCAGACACTGTCCCTGAACCGGATAACGGTCCGAAGTTAGATACCCGAATCAACCAGAGTGGTATTTCAAGATTGCCTCCACACATACTGGCGTATGCGCTTCACCGGCTCCCACCTATCCTACACAAGCTAACTCAGATACCAATGTCAAGCTATAGTAAAGGTCCCGGGGTCTTTCCGTCCTGCCGCGCGTAACGAGCATCTTTACTCGTAATGCAATTTCGCCGGGCCTGTGGTTGAGACAGTGGGGAAGTCGTTACGCCATTCGTGCAGGTCGGAACTTACCCGACAAGGAATTTCGCTACCTTAGGATGGTTATAGTTACCACCGCCGTTTACTGGCGCTTAAGTTCTCCGCTTCGCCCCGAAGAGCTAACAGGTCCCCTTAACGTTCCAGCACCGGGCAGGCGTCAGTCCATATACATCGAATTACTTCTTCGCATGGACCTGTGTTTTTAGTAAACAGTCGCTTCCCCCTGCTCTCTGCGGCCATACAACGCTCCACCCGCGCGGGGCTTCACGTCTCCGGCCCCCCTTCTCCCTAAGTTACGGGGGCAATTTGCCGAGTTCCTTAACCACAGTTCGCCCGATCGCCTCGGTATTCTCTACCTGACCACCTGTGTCGGTTTGGGGTACGGGCCGCTCGGAACTCGCTAGAGGCTTTTCTCGGCAGCATAGGATCACTGACTTCACCTGAATCGGCTCGGCATCACGTCTCAGCCTACATGCGCTGCGGATTTGCCTACAGCACGGCCTACACGCTTACCCCGGCACAACCACCGGCCGGGCTCAGCTACCTTCCTGCGTCACCCCATCGCTTGACTACTACCCGCCAGGTTCCCACGCTCCCCAACCTCAACCCGAAGGTCTTGGATGGTTTGGGTGGTTAGCACAACGAGGTTCATCAGGGACGCTCCTTCGCGGGTACGGGAATATCAACCCGTTGTCCATCGACTACGCCTCTCGGCCTCGCCTTAGGTCCCGACTCACCCAGGGCGGATTAACCTGGCCCTGGAACCCTTGGTCATCCGGCGGAAGGGTTTCTCACCCTTCTTTCGCTACTCATGCCTGCATTCTCACTCGTGCCGCGTCCACAACTAGGTCACCCTGCTGCTTCACCCCCGGCACGACGCTCCCCTACCCATCCACACACCTGCACCAACACCCGAAGGCGCCAGCGAAGTTAAAATGTGAATGCCACAGCTTCGGCGGTGTGCTTGAGCCCCGCTACATTGTCGGCGCGGAACCACTTGACCAGTGAGCTATTACGCACTCTTTAAAGGGTGGCTGCTTCTAAGCCAACCTCCTGGTTGTCTATGCGACCCCACATCCTTTTCCACTTAGCACACGCTTAGGGGCCTTAGCTGGTGATCTGGGCTGTTTCCCTCTCGACTACGAAGCTTATCCCCCGCAGTCTCACTGCCGCGCTCTCACTTACCGGCATTCGGAGTTTGGCTGATTTCGGTAAGCTTGTGGGCCCCCTAGACCATCCAGTGCTCTACCTCCGGCAAGAAACACACGACGCTGCACCTAAATGCATTTCGGGGAGAACCAGCTATCACGGAGTTTGATTGGCCTTTCACCCCTAACCACAGGTCATCCCCCAACTTTTCAACGTTGGTGGGTTCGGCCCTCCACGCGGTCTTACCCACGCTTCAGCCTGCCCATGGCTAGATCACTCCGCTTCGGGTCTAGAACATGCGACTCAAACGCCCTCTTCAGACTCGCTTTCGCTACGGCTCCCCCACACGGGTTAACCTCGCCACATGCCACTAACTCGCAGGCTCATTCTTCAAAAGGCACGCCGTCACCCCTCAAGGCTCCGACGGATTGTAGGCGAACGGTTTCAGGTACTATTTCACTCCCCTCCCGGGGTACTTTTCACCATTCCCTCACGGTACTCGTCCGCTATCGGTCACCAGGAAGTATTTAGGCTTACCAGGTGGTCCTGGCAGATTCACGGCAGATTTCAGGAGTCCGCCGCTACTCGGGAACACCCACAGAAGACCAGCTGTTTTCACCTACCGGACTATCACCGTCTACGGTCAGCCTTTCCAGACCATTCAGCTAACAACTGGCTTTATAACTCCTCAAACGAGTGTCAGCTCGTTTCGCAGGGTCCCACAACCCCGACCACGCAACCCCTGACAGGTATCACACGCAACCGGTTTAGCCTCAATCCGCTTTCGCTCGCCACTACTCACGGAATCACTATTTGTTTTCTCTTCCTACGGGTACTGAGATGTTTCACTTCCCCGCGTTCCCTCCACACACCCTATGAGTTCAGGTGCAGGTGACATCACATGACTGATGCCGGGTTACCCCATTCGGACACCCTGGGATCACAGCTCGGTTGACAGCTCCCCCAGGCCTATCGCGGCCTCCCACGTCCTTCATCGGCTCCTGGTGCCAAGGCATCCACCGTTCGCCCTTGACAACTTGACCACAAAGATGCTCGCGTCCACTGTGCAATTCTCAACAAACAACCAACCCACAACCCACAGCCCCACACCAGCAACCCCACCCCCAAGGATGACATCCGGTATGCGAGACCAGGCCATGCCTGGCAACCAAAACCCCACCACACACGAGTGGAGCCATCGGCTCTGAAGAAAAACAACCAACGGTTGTTCCTTCAGGACCCAACAGGGTGCTCATCACTTCTCCCCAGCCGCACCACGTCATCCGTTCCCACCACCCCCGAAAGAGCAGCTGTACAAGGAATCCACAGCCGTTGCCGGCAAAAAGCTCACCAGTGTCTCCGCCAATTGAGCACCCCGATCTGACATTCGCAGACCGCGGGCTCCATACCAGCTTTCGCTGGATGGTGCTCCTTAGAAAGGAGGTGATCCAGCCGCACCTTCCGGTACGGCTACCTTGTTACGACTTCGTCCCAATCGCCAGCCCCACCTTCGACGGCTCCCTCCACAAGGGTTGGGCCACCGGCTTCGGGTGTTGCCGACTTTCGTGACGTGACGGGCGGTGTGTACAAGGCCCGGGAACGTATTCACCGCAGCGTTGCTGATCTGCGATTACTAGCGACTCCGACTTCACGGGGTCGAGTTGCAGACCCCGATCCGAACTGAGACCGGCTTTTTGGGATTCGCTCCACCTCACGGTATCGCAGCCCATTGTACCGGCCATTGTAGCATGCGTGAAGCCCTGGACATAAGGGGCATGATGACTTGACGTCATCCCCACCTTCCTCCGAGTTGACCCCGGCAGTCTCCCATGAGTCCCCAACCGAATTGCTGGCAACATGGGACGAGGGTTGCGCTCGTTGCGGGACTTAACCCAACATCTCACGACACGAGCTGACGACAGCCATGCACCACCTGTCACCGGCCCCGAAGGACCCCACATCTCTGCAGGATTTCCGGCGATGTCAAACCCAGGTAAGGTTCTTCGCGTTGCATCGAATTAATCCGCATGCTCCGCCGCTTGTGCGGGCCCCCGTCAATTCCTTTGAGTTTTAGCCTTGCGGCCGTACTCCCCAGGCGGGGCGCTTAATGCGTTAGCTGCGGCACAGAGAACCGGAGAGGCCCCCCACACCTAGCGCCCAACGTTTACAGCGTGGACTACCAGGGTATCTAATCCTGTTCGCTCCCCACGCTTTCGCTCCTCAGCGTCAGTATCGGCCCAGAGACCCGCCTTCGCCACCGGTGTTCCTCCTGATATCTGCGCATTTCACCGCTACACCAGGAATTCCAGTCTCCCCTACCGAACTCTAGCCTGCCCGTATCGACTGCAGGCCCGCAGTTGAGCCACGGGTTTTCACAGTCGACGCGACAAGCCGCCTACGAGCTCTTTACGCCCAATAAATCCGGACAACGCTCGCGCCCTACGTCTTACCGCGGCTGCTGGCACGTAGTTGGCCGGCGCTTCTTCTGCAGGTACCGTCACTTGCGCTTCGTCCCTGCTGAAAGAGGTTTACAACCCGAAGGCCGTCATCCCTCACGCGGCGTCGCTGCATCAGGCTTCCGCCCATTGTGCAATATTCCCCACTGCTGCCTCCCGTAGGAGTCTGGGCCGTGTCTCAGTCCCAGTGTGGCCGGTCGCCCTCTCAGGCCGGCTACCCGTCGTCGCCTTGGTAGGCCATTACCCCACCAACAAGCTGATAGGCCGCGAGCCCATCCCAAGCCGAAAAACTTTCCACCCACAAACATGCGCCCGCAAGTGAATATTCGGTATTAGCCCCCGTTTCCGAGGGTTATCCCAAAGCCTAGGGCAGGTTGCTCACGTGTTACTCACCCGTTCGCCGCTCGAGTACCCCGAAGGGCCTTTCCGCTCGACTTGCATGTGTTAAGCACGCCGCCAGCGTTCGTCCTGAGCCAGGATCAAACTCTCCAACAAAAATTGAAGAAAATCCCGACAACAAACAAAATGTTGCCAAAGGAATCCCAACCAGACCAGACCACAAAGGCCCAACCCAGTCCGGGGTATCAAACTACTTGGCACTGGCTTATCAAGCACCCTGTTGAGTTCTCAAAGAACAACCACACACCA
>NZ_JAETXL010000024.1:0-8628 GCF_016774385.1 Micromonospora fiedleri | reverse complement strand
CGGTTGACGTACAGGATCGCGTTGAAGATCTCCCGCAATTCCACGGTGGCCGGCTGGCCGGTGGGCCGCCGGTCGAGTCGGGCCTGCCGCCAAGCGCTCAGTGTTGGCTCGATCAGCGCCCAGCGGGCATCGGACAGGTCGCTCGGGTAGGCCTTCCGCTTACTCATGGCGCACCGTTTACACCAGACCGAGTCGCCGGCCCTGCATTCGTCCAACGTGGAGAGTCAATAAGATTTTTAGACTAGACGGAATCTAGAGCCTATTTGTGAGATAAGCGGACACCCTGATCACGGATCCAGCGACCTCGAATACTCGCTTATCCCTGCGAATCGCCCCTAAAGCCGCCACGCTTAAAGCCGGCAAACAGCTACGAACTCTGCCTGAATGCCCTCTAACTGGACGTTTAATCCACGCTCGTGGCGAGAGCGGCGGATTCATAATCGATTCTGATGACCGGGCGGGTCCTCTGAGCGTCGCGCCTACCCGTCCGACCTATCCGACGCCCGCTGGGCCCTGATCGCACCCCGACTGACCGCCTGGCGACAAGCCCGCACCGACGCCGGAGTCGGCGGCCGCACCGCCCACCCACGACCTGCGCGAGATCCTCAACGCCATCCTCTACGTCAATCGCACCGGCATCGCCTGGCGACACCTGCCCCACGACCTGCCCCACGACCTGCCGCCCTACCAGACCGTCTACGCCTACTTCGCCGCCTGGAGCAAGGAAGGCATCTTCTCCGAACTGAACTACCACCTCACCGGCCTGGTCCGTGACCACCACGGGCGGACCACCACCCCGACCGCCTCCATAATGGACATCCAGAGCGTCAAGACATCCACCAACGTTCCGACCACCACCCGGGGCATCGACCCGAACAAGAAGATCGTCGGCCGCAAACGCGGCATCATCACCGACACCCTCGGCCTCCTACGCACCGTGATCGTCACCGCCGCCAGCGTCAGCGACTACACCATCGGCATGGACCTGCTCGACCAGGCCACCACCGCCCATCCCACCCTGGCCAAGACCTGGGTCGACGCCGGCTTCAAAAACCGCGTCGTCGAACACGGTGCCCGCCTGGGCGTTGACGTCGAGGTTGTCACCAAAGACCCCAGCGTCAAGGGCTTCAGCGTCGTCAAGCGCCGATGGGTGGTCGAACGCACCTTGGGCTGGCTGATGCAGCACCGTCGTCTCGTACGTGACTACGAGACCCGTCCCGACAACTCCGCCAGCATGATCACCATCGCAATGATCGACAACCTTGCCAAACGACTCGCCGCCGAAACCACACCGACCTGGCGAGAAACATGAAACCACATAACACACAAACTACGTGAATCAGACGTCCTCTTAGCGAACCATTCCAGGATGCCGCTGATTGCTGCCCTCATCCACCGACCTGGGGCATTCCCGCCTGTGCTGAACGTGCGAGACTCGTGACGGCGCAACGGGCGCGGGGATGTGCGGCGTATGACTGAGGACGCCCCGACGCCGGCCCACCTGACGAAGGTGTTGGACGGTCTCGCCGAGAATCCGGCGTTGCCGGCCGGGTTCGTTCGCCGGCTAATGCGCTACCGGCGCGGTTTCGGCCACGTCGCCACACGCAGCACCTGACCCGGCAACGGCGCTACCCTTGGCCGAGATGGACCGACTGCTCACCCTCGCCGAGCTCTGACGGAGAGCACCAGCACAAGAGGATTTAAACCCACAACAGGGTTGGCTGGTTGCCCTTGGCCTGCAGTAGCAGGTGAGCGCCGCGGGCGGTGATCTGCTCGGCGTGAGACGTCTGGGTATGCAGGGCGTCGGCGACGAACGGGACGCCGTCCAGACTGCCGAGCACGCGCTCGACGGCGTCCAACAGTGGGGTGAAGGCGGGGATTTCGTTGCTTTTCGTGTCGACGGTGACCTGGGCCAAGACGATGCCGCTGCTGGTGTCCAGCGCGGACAGCAGGTGCACCTGACGGCCGTCGCCCAGGCGGGCGCCCCGGAGCGTCTTACCGTCGACGGCGATCACGGTCCGGTAGCGGCGTGGCCGTACGGCCTGCGGTCGTGCCCGGGAACGCAGCCAGCCGGCCAGAACGGTGCTGATCAGGGCGGCGTCCAGGCGGGTCAACAGCCGCCACACCGTGGTGCCGGCGGGTACGCCACGGGTGATCCCGAGCCGGACCAGGGCCGGTTCGTCCAGGTCGTACAGCCAGTCGGCGATCGCCGTGAACGACGTGGCACCGGCCAGGACCGCACACACCGCGACGGTCAGCAACGCTGCCAAGGGATACCGCACCCCGCGCGGGCTCCGTGGGTCCGGGACCAGGCTCACCGCGACCAGGAGCCCTCCGCATTCACTGTCGGTGATCGGCTCTGGTGGCGTGTCGGTCCCGGGGGTTGTCACGGTCAGTACGGAGATCAGAGATGATGTCATCGGCGGGTGAAGTCCTCGGTTGTCGTGCAGCGTGAGAACTCCATGATCACCTTGGGGGCTTCACCCGCCTCCACAGAGGCAATACACCTCGGAAAACCCCAGCTCAGACGCCCGCACGGCTAGGCCGTGTGTCATAAGTGCTGTTCGAGTCTCCGGAGCCAGATGTCGATCATGCTGATGGTGGCGGTGGCTTCGTAGCGCACGGCGAGCTTGTCGTATCGGGTGGCCACAGCGCGGTGTTGTTTGAGCAGGTTGATGCCGCACTCCACGGCGTGACGTCGGCGGTACGCGGTGGGGTCGAAGGCGGGCGGCCGGCCACCCGCCGAGCCCTTCTTGCGGCGGTTCGCTGCTTGGTCGGCCTTGACCGGGATCACGCAGCCGATGCCTCGGCGGCGCAGGTAGCTCCGGTTGGCCTTGCTGCTGTACGCCTTGTCGGCCATGACTCGCTGCGGCCGGCACCGGGGCCGGCCGACGCCGAGGCGAGGCACCCGGATGCGGTCCAGCACCGTGGTGAACTGCGGGCTGTCGCCTCGCTGCCCACCGGTGACGACGAACGCGAGCACCATGCGGCCCTGCTCGCAGGCCAGGTGCAGCTTGGTCGTCAGACCACCGCGCGAGCGGCCCAACGCGTGATCGGCCGGCTCGATAACGCCGCTGCCACCCCGGCCGGTGGTTCGACCTGCGTGTGGCTGTCACGGCGGGCGCCTGCGGCGTGCTGATGCGCCCGGGCGATCGTGGAATCCACGCTCACGTCCCAGGTGATCAACCCGAGCGCGTCGGCCGTACCCTGCAACCCGGACAGAATCCGCGCCCACACCCCGGCCCGCTGCCAACGCCGGTACAGCCCGTACACCGTGCGCCAGTGCCCGTAGCAGTCCGGCACATCCCGCCACGGCGCACCCGTACGAACCCGCCACCTGATCCCGTCAATGAGCTGCCGCCTACTCCACTTCGGCGGCCGACCCGGCTTCTTCCGTCTGGGCAGCAACGGCTCCAGCACCGCCCACTGCGCGTCGGTCAGGTCGTGCCGCCTCGTCACCGCTACGCTGGCCACGAGGTCTCCGTGCAGATGGTTGTCTTGGTCGATAACCCAGTTACCGGAGACCTCGCCACATCCCGGTCACCGACACGCCCCGCCGATCACCTCACGCCCAAGACCACGGGCACTTATGACACACGGCCTAGAACGCAATGACCCTGCCCTGCTAACCGTCAGCTTGGGCGTCGCATAGCACATTGAGCCTGATAACAACAAGCGAACCGTCTAATACGCCCGCACGCTGGGCGGGTGTTAGCCGGTCGGCACCAGCGTACTCCACGGTAGACGGATCTGAGTCCAGGCTGTACAACCAGACCCAGCAGTCGCCCGTGCTATCCGCGCGCCCCCTGCCCTCGGCTATGTATTTGAATGACCCGTTCGAAAGGTCGACCGGGCCAGCTGCCAACGTCAAACCGGGGCCAGACACCGAGTCAACAAGGCTGACCTTCGCCGAGCCGACATAAACCCCAAAAGCAGATTTTGAATAGCCTTCACGAATCAAGTCGAAATTGCTGACCAAAATCAGCCGCTGGTAATCGATTGATTCATTGGGCTCCACTCCACAGGCGGCCATTCCGACAGCCAATAACGGAGTCAACATAACGGTCGCTAGAGGCCCCCGGGTCAGCAACTGTACACACCCGATCCGCAGATCAAGGCGTCTGACCTTTGCATATACCGGCCTATTGTCGAAGCGTAAGTGGAGCCCACGGGGCCGAAGCCTCCTCTCCCGACAGCTGCAGCATAGTTATCTTCTCCGATATTATATATCCCCGCTGCCACCTGCTCTGGAGTCCAGGTCCGCCGCATGCTCGCTGGAGCAGTCCTCTCCGCCAAGGCTTGATTGTCCGCAAGAGCATAGGCAGTTACCCGGATCGCCAGGGAGTTATCACCGATAAGATCGGTCCATCCGACGACACCCAGCGCTTCCGGGTGATTCTTCTTGACGTTCTCGAAGGTCTGCTTTTGAATATTCCCCCATCCAATCGATGGCGGATTACTGCCCTCCCCATCCTTGAACCCGGTGACGTTGCCAACGAAGCTCTTGAGCGGACCATAGATGCCAAGCCAATCAGCGACAACCGAGGCTCGCTGCAACGGTCTCTCGAAGAAGCCCCAATCCTCAGAGTTCGCAACCTCTGCCATAAGCACGGACAGAACAAGCCGCGGATCTACACCAGCCTCCACGCCATATCGCACGGCGTCGAGCATCCACATAGCCGGCCCACCGCACCCAGACTTGCTGTCGGAACCGTTCGAGCAATTCGACGGAAGGAGCTTATTAAGAGCTGGTAGAAATTTTGACTTCTGCTTTGGGGCTATCGGTGCTTTACCTCAGCTGGAAGAGCGGTCGGCCTCGCGTTCACAGGACTTGAAGCTCGAGCATCCAACCGCCACGCTCTTGCAGGGGCTGACGAGCAGTTCACCGAGACTTGCAAGGCACCGAGGCCGGGAAGATCACAGGGAGAGACCGGGGACCACCTCGTCGCCGACAGCTTTGGCCGTTCCAGCAGCGACAACCGTCTCAACTGCGGATCACCGATCAAGACGACCGAATCGCCCAACCTGCACACCTTCCTCTGCGCGGCGTCCGCAATCGCCGAGAGGCACTTTCCAGTAGTAGAGTTCTCGACCGGCGCATCTTCGGCGAAACACCAGACTCTCGTGGCGAACGAGGAGATTTGAACCCACCGAAACCTCTTGTCGAGCAACGCTCGTCGGGGCTTGTCATTGGTTGTCAAAACCCCTTGTTACCGTCAGTAGCCATTCCGACCTTGTCATTGACTGTCGAACGTCAGTACTGAGCTGCGCAGACATGATCAAGCGATGATCACAGCTTGTCACTGGTTGTCACCCCCGGGCGGGGGTTTTCGGGGGGCAAACGGGGGGCCGACAGGGCGCGCCAGTCCATCGCGTCCCGCTCCCCTACCAGCAGAACACCCATTACCAAGGGAGCGGCGCGCTCCTACCCATCGCTGCACGCCCGCCGCAGGCATGGGGGTTCGTGTCGGTGGGGCAACACAAACCAAAACCCAACCGGGTCCGACGCTGTCGACGTCGATCCCGTTGGTCTAGCGGCCGATCGTTGGCGGTGTTCCACTCTCGACACCTACGTGGTGGAGGCAGTTTGTGGAGCGCCGCCTTCTCAGCCTCTATGGAGTTCTGGTTCTGCTCTCCCCCTCGTTTGTCTCTGCGCATAGCCTACGTCGAGCCGCAGACGATGTCCATTTGGTCACCCTATAGGGGTTATGCAGCAGGACTGTCCTTCAGCAGCCATTCTGCGATGGCGGAATAGTCCGCGTCGGTGAGGCCACGGAGTGGGTCCACGCGGTACAGGAGCGCGGAAGCACTGTGGTGTGCCGCCACCCAGGTCCGGTCGACATCCGTGATCTCGTCGTCGACGCAGACGAAAGAGCGTCCCGCGGCCCACTCGGCGAGGTGGCGTGTCTTCCAGTGCAGCCGACCGTCGTCGTCATCTTCGTCTAGCCAATCGACGACAGGCAGCTGAGGTAGGCCGAGCCGTGGGGCGAGGACCTCGTTCGCTCCGGCCATCCAGGTCGTGGCCCAGACCAGGTCGCACGGCAACGCGGCCAGGCGGCGGCCGTGTTCGGGGTCGAGCCCGGCCAGCAACGGGTTGGCATCATCGTCCATCTGCCGCCCGCCACCGGCGAACGGCAGGAGCGTTCCGTCCACATCAAGGAACAGCAGTGCACGTTCGGTCACCGTGATCTCCGTTTCCATGTTCAGCGAGGCGGTTGCGGCGCTACCAGGTGACGGTTTCCAGTGGTCCGAAATCTCCGAGGATGATGCGATCCGGGATCTGCTTGATGAAGTTGCCCAAGCATTACGGGACTGACTTCAGGGGCTTGTCGGCGTTACCTGGGCGAAGGCCTTGGTCGGGTCGTATAGCTGTCCGGTGGCCAAGCAGTGATGGAGACAGCCAAGTAGCCGGTTGAACAGGTGGCGTAGGGCGGGCCGTTCGGGATTCATTAGGTAACGGGGGGCGCTGTCGGCGCACAGCGTCGGCATCCCCGTCCCATGGTTGCCCTCCGTAGATGCGATCGTCGGGCACCCTGTCTACACACCACATCGACCGCTCCGGGACGGCCACCATGTCGCCTCGACGACGAGCCGTTCGACGCTCCCCAGAACCGCTACGCTGGACCCCGACCACCAGCAGGCGACCGGACACGTAACCCCACAGGAAGCAAGAGGATCTTGCAAATGAAGTAAAGAAAATCAGCTCACTTGATCTCTAGAACCACAGGTCAGGAAGTCTGCTCCCCGCGCACGCGGGGGTGATCCGGTCCGGAGGGGTCTCCCAGACGTAGGGGATCGCTGCTCCCCGCGCACGCGGGGGTGATCCGAGGTCGAGCTGGCCAGCCGCAGCGATCCGGGCCTGCTCCCCGCGCACGCGGGGGTGATCCGTCGGAGAACCTGCGTAAGCAGCTCGTAATCGACTGCTCCCCGCGCACGCGGGGGTGATCCCGAGACGTGCGAGCACCACTGGCAGGAGTACGACTGCTCCCCGCGCACGCGGGGGTGATCCCGTCCAGTAGCGGACCCGGAAGCCGTGGGTGCCCTGCTCCCCGCGCACGCGGGGGTGATCCCGCCCCGAGGAAGCCCTCGGCACCCTCGTCACCCTGCTCCCCGCGCACGCGGGGGTGATCCCGGCCATCAGCCACCGCCGAACGGATGACCCGCCTGCTCCCCGCGCACGCGGGGGTGATCCCCGGGTGATCGCCCGGATCGGCCCGGCCGCCTCCTGCTCCCCGCGCACGCGGGGGTGATCCCGGGGCCAGCTCACCCACGTTGCCGAACAGCTGCTGCTCCCCGCGCACGCGGGGGTGATCCCGGGGCCAGCTCACCCACGTTGCCGAACAGCTGCTGCTCCCCGCGCACGCGGGGGTGATCCCGGGGCCAGCTCACCCACGTTGCCGAACAGCTGCTGCTCCCCGCGCACGCGGGGGTGATCCCTACGTCAGCCCGGCGGCCGGCGTTTCCCTGGCCTGCTCCCCGCGCACGCGGGGGTGATCCGGTCCGCGAGCTACGGACGTTCGTCTGCTGGTCCTGCTCCCCGCGCACGCGGAAGTGATCCCTCGCCGGCCACGTCGGGCCGCCGGCACGCCGCTGCTCCCCGCGCACGCGGGGGTGATCCCCAGCAGCCGACCCAGGTCGAACGGCGGCACCCCTGCTCCCCGCGCACGCGGGGGTGATCCCTGTTCCCTCTGGGCTTCGCGGTCGGCGGTCTCCTGCTCCCCGCGCACGCGGGGGTGATCCCATCGCCTGTGTGCTGACGTAGGGGGCAAGGAACTGCTCCCCGCGCACGCGGGGGTGATCCCATGCACCACACCACCGACAGCGGACGGCACTGCTGCTCCCCGCGCACGCGGGGGTGATCCCGTCGACCACGGACGGATGCCCTGCTCAGCCAACTGCTCCCCGCGCACGCGGGGGTGATCCCGACTACGCCACCGCCCTCACCGAACTGCCGCCCTGCTCCCCGCGCACGCGGGGGTGATCCCAGGCCGTGGACCCAGGACCCGGCCGACTGTCGGCGCCGCGTGGAACTGGCTATGGCACACATTCTGGGAGTCGCGTTCGTCGGGGTTCGGGTTGGGTGCCCGGGGTGAGGACCATCTCGGCGTTGCTTCCGCATCTGATCGGCCTGCGGCTGGAAGCGGTGGTGGTCCGGGCGTCGGAGTCAGGATTGCGGCGGCGTCGCGGACAGCGCGGGCCTCGTGCGTGGCCTGTGGGACCTGGTCGGGCAGTGTGCATCGTCGCTATATGCGGCGGCTGGCCGACGTCAGGTTGGGCGGCCACGAGGTGCTGCTGGCGTTGACGGTCCGCCAGTTTAACTGCGTCGATAATGGATGCCGGCGACGGACGTTCGTTGAGCAGGTACCCGGGCTCACACGTCGGTATGCCCGTCCCACGGTCCTGGCGGTCGGTGACCTGCAAGCGGTCGAGTTCATCTGGGGCTGTCTTCTTCGCCTGGTTTCGGGATCGCCACCGAGGTGTGGCCGATCTCTGGAGAACGGCGCCCGAAGCGGCGGCGTTTTGATGCCTTGCTCCAGCCATGTGACAGGGCTGGGTTGTAGGTCTTCCGGTCGGTGGGTCGACGGATCAGCGTAATGCCGTCGAGGTCGACAGGCTGCCAGTGGTGGT
>NZ_JAETXL010000023.1:0-15611 GCF_016774385.1 Micromonospora fiedleri | reverse complement strand
CAAGGCCTCAGCAAGCAGGAGATCCTCCGCTGCCTCAAGCGCTACATCGTCCGCGACGTCTACACAGCCCTCCGGGCCGACTTCGCCGCCCTCACCCCTTGACCTCCATAGGAGCATCGGGATGGCTTCGCTGGTAGCGAGCGTTGTTGATGTCATCTAGTATGAGCGGCTGCGCTCCAGATAACAGCTACATCGCCGTGTGAAGGGTTCCAGGTGGTCGCCGAATCTACTAAGAAATCCGCAGGCGAAGAGGAAGCTGATACTTCGAATGCCGAATCTCTAACTCCCGCACAACTAAAGAGGCTCTGGAAGGCGACGCCGGAAGGGGCTAAGGTTGCACGAGTACTAAAAATCTTTTGGATACCGTTGATCCTCGGCGGCGTGTATTTGCAGGCAACGGTGTGGTGGAACCTGAGCGACACGCCTTGGCTGAGGGTGCTTTTCCAGATATTGGGTGTAGTTTTGTGGTTTGTCGGCTGCGCCCTGGCTGTCGCGCTCTTCGATATTATTTATGCGGATTCGAAGTTCAATAACTTTCAAGTTCAGTTGGAGAGTAGTCGGCTACTCGCAGCATACAATGAAGAACTGGATTCTAGTCTTGATTTGAAAGACCTGTGGGTGCTGAACCAGCGGCGCCTAGATCTCTATCACCGAATTGCAACGAATCAGTCGAGAAGTAGTTTCCGAAACGCTCAGTTGGCTGCATCCATTGGCTTCCTGTTGCTGATTGCGTCGGCAGCGCTTGTTTGGTATTCAGACTCAGTTGCAGCGGCAATAACGACTGGCAGCATAGGTGCTTTTGGTGGCGCTCTCGGTGCATACCTTGGCAGAACCTTTATCAAATCACAGGAGGGTGCGGCTGCACAGCTCCGCCAGTACTTCGACCATCCTGTAGAGCTGTCGAAGATTCTGGTTGTCGAGCGTCTTGTTGAGCGGCTCTCGCCGGAAGATCGAGTAAGTGTTATTCAGATGATGGCCCAGTCAATCTTGGGCGTTGACGTTTTGCGTGACTCGCCAGCCAGCGGCGACGAGGACGGCCGGTCATGACCCCAGTAGTTCTCGGGGTCATGCCTCCGGGGCGCACACGGGGCATCAAAACACCGTTAAACGTCGTCAATCAACAAGCAACCATGACAGCCGATTCGCCGGGCGAGCAGGTGTCGGACGGTATCGCTGCTGGTAGCGAGACAGCGGCCCTTAGTTCCGCTTCAACTCCCCGAGTTCGTGCCGTGGTTGGGGCCGCCTGGGTCGTGGTCTGGGTCGTCGGCCAGCCAGCATTGACCTCAAGTCAGGGGAAGCGCTAGACGCAGCCATGTCGATACACTCCGTCCTCATGTGGAGACGCGTGGTGACCGGAGTGGTTGCAGTTGCCGTCATGGCGGCTCTCGCCTCATGTTCGACGATCGGCGACATAGTGGACAATGGGGACAGCTTCGAAGACCGGGCTGAGGCGATTGACGCCGTGTACGAGCAAGGCAAGAGCAGCCGGAAGTTGATGGAGAAGACTGGGATCGTCGTTGACGAGGCATCCTGTGATAGCTCATGGGTCACTAGTGGGGCCAAGGACGCTGAGAACGACATGAACAAGCCCAGCAACAACCGCGCCAATGACGCTGACTTCCAGGAGCGACGACGCTTGTCCTTCATCAACGGCTGCATGGACCGGCCAAACAGCCTGCCCCCGGTCAACGCGCCGAGCTTGCAGCCCACCACGAGTGGAAGCGCGAGTCCGTGAGCAACCCTGCGCAGCCAGGGTGTGACCATTAGCCTGAGCGGTAGTGCTCGCTGCTTCGCAGACTTGCGACAGCAGCGGTGACAGCAACGGGACAGGACGCGGACCGCCGTACCTGATCGTTCACGTACGGCTGTCCCAGGTGACGGATGCGCCCGGACGCTCAGAGACAGAGCGCCCAGAACTTACAAACGAGGGGTCTACTATGGTGGGTAGGCCGGTGGGCTCAGGCCAGGGCTGAATGTCCTGGGGCCGGTGCTACTCATCACGCTGTTCGCCTTCATCTTCTCGCTGATCTCTACCGCAGTCATGAGGAAGATCGACGAAGGAGGCAAGGTGGCCTGGATGAAGATGACCGTTGGCTCTGCTGTAGGTGTCCTCGGTGGTCTTGCAACTAATCTGGCAGCAGCATCAGCACTGGTCTGAGCCCACCGGCCTTATCTCGCACCCGAGGTGTCCCGGGGCACAAGACACCGTGAAATGCTGTCAACCAGCGAGCGATCATGACAAGCGCGGAGGCGGCTTGAGCAGGCGTCGCGTGCCGTTGTCGCTGGTCGCGGGACAGTCGATCTGAGTTCCGCTTCAACCTGTGAGTGCCGTGGGGCGAGGTGCTTGGCCCCGGGGACTGTCACCGGGTGGCGGACTGTGACGTGCTGTCAGTCAGGGGTACCGTCGGTGGCGGCATGGTTGCCGGTTGTCGTGCTGACTCCCTGCCGCATTTGATCGTTGTTCGAGGGGGATCGCTGTGCCTCGCCGAGCTATACCTGCTGACCCGTCGGTGGGTGAGCGTATCCGGGCCCGGCGCGAGTTGCGTGGCTGGAGTATCCGGCATGCCGCGAGTCGTGCGGGTATTTCGCATACGACGTGGTCGCGGATCGAGCGTGGCGTTCAGCGTACGGATCGGTACATGGTGGTTGATCTGGCCGCTGCCCTGGAGTGTTCGGTGTTCGACCTTACGGGGCAGCCGTATACGCCTGCTGATCGGCAGCTTGATGGTGCGCGTATCGACGCCGAGCGGGTGTGGCGGGCGATGATGGCGTATCCGTTCGATGGGCCGCCGGTCGTCGGGGCGGCCACTGTGGAGCAGGTGGCCCGGGAGTCGTCGCTGGTGCGGGATCTGTACGGACGGTGCGATTACGCCGGGGCCCTGCGCCGGCTGGTGGACCTCCTTCCGGCACTGCATGGTGTGACTGATCAGCGGGCGGCGTACCGGTTGATGGTGCCGGTGTACGGGGTGGCGATGGGTTCGTTGCTGAACGTGGGTTACTCGGCCCACGCTTGGCTGGCAGCGGAGCGTTGTGCGGAGGCTGCGCACCTGCTTGATGACCCGGTTGCGGTGGGGGTGGCGGCGGCGAATCGGGCTCGGGTGTCGGCGTACACCGGCGCGTACGGCCCGGCGCGGGCGTACTGCGATCGGGCCGGAGCGGACCTGGAGGGCAGCGGTGCGGAAACCGCGCTGGATGTGCTCGGGTTCCTGCACCTGGCCCGCGCGCACCACCTCGCCGGCACGAAGGATCAGACCACGGCCGAGGAGCACCTCGACGAGGCGGCGCGGATCGCCGCGCACACCGGGGAGACGACAAGCTGGGACCTGTTGTGGGGGCCGAGCAACGTGGCGCTGTGGCGGATGGCCTACCTGCTCGACACCGGACGTCCGCAGGAGGCGTTGCAGGCGGCTGCCGGGGTGGCGGTTGGGGAACTTCCCGCCGTGCGGCAGGTGTACTACTGGCTGGACATGACCCGCGCGATGGTGGCGGCTGAACGGGAACGAGACGCGGTGCGGATGCTGCTGGCGGCCGAACGGGTCGGCCCGCAGCACACCCGGTCATCGACGGCGGCGAGAGAAGTCGCACGTGGGCTGCTGCGTCGAGGGCTGGTCTCTACGGAACTGCGGGGCCTGTGCGAGCGCATGGGGGTCTCCGCCCACTAGTGGTGCGTAGGTGTTCCATCACCCACCGTGCCGTCCATAACGTTCCGATCAGGACACGACGGCAGGAAGCACCCGCTACGCCGACTCTGTCCGCCGGGTGGCGACGCCAACCCGAGCGCGACACCTGACAGCCGCGCTGCCGTCGCCACCCGCCGACCCATGACGAGGGAGGCGGAACCTGTGGCAATCCGGTCCGAGCTGCGCGACATTCTGCGGTGGCTGCTGCGACGCGCAGACTTACCCCCGCCGCCCGGAACGGGCCAACGCCACCAGGCTGCCGAGCAGGCCGCAGCGCAGCGGAGGCTGCTGGACCAGGCGAAGAGGTCACGGGACACGCAGTGGCACCGCGAACCGATCCAGACCACGCCGTATGCGCCGACAGCAAGTGATCAGCGCACCGGGGACGCGACAGGGAGCCACCGGTGAGCCCAGCGCGGGCAGGTTTTCCTGCCATACCGCCCCCAGGCCACCGGCGCGTCTCGTACGACGAGTACCTGTCGGCTACCGCGTTGACCTTTGCCCGGCGGCATCGTCCGGTCTGGTGTTGGCGGCGGTGGCGGCGAGTCTGCCGCTGCGGAGCCGACCTGCCCTGCCGTGCTCGGCACCGGATTCCGATCAACCGTGGGCACTGGCCTGGGGAGGGTGAGCAGTGACCGGCGGGCCGGAACGGACGATCCTCGCCGTGCACGTTCGCGGGCTCGACGGCATGTGTGCTGGTTGCCGGGTGTGGTGGTCGCGGCTGGTGCCGTACCCGTGCTGGCAGGTGGAGTGGGCGACGAGTCGGCAGGCTCGCGCGAGCGTGGCCCGGTTTCTGGGCGGTGTGCGGTGACCAGCCACGGCCCGGTGATGCCGATCTGGAGTTGTGGTGGCTGTGACCTTCCCTGGCCGTGTCCGACGCGGCGGCGGGAGCTGCGCGCGGAGTACGCGGGCGCGCCGGTGTCGTTGGCTCTCTATCTCGGTGTCTGTCTCGTCCAGGCTGCCGAGGACATGCCTTGGGCTCCGGCCGGTGCGTTGCACCGTCGCTTCATCGGTTGGGCGAGGCAGCCGCCGGAAGTACAGGGGCGAAGTACAGCAACTGTGCCAGCCGAAGGTGACCGGCAGGAGCGTCACCAGGCCGGATGACCTCGTACGACACCCGATCCGACCGGTCTGCCGAGAGTTCACACCGAAGAGGTCACTGGTTCGATCCCAGTATCGCCCAAGCAAAAAGAGGCCCGGATCACATTGATGATCGGGGCCTCTTGTCATTCTTGATAGGTGCGGCTGGGCACGGCTGGCCGTCAACCTGTCGGCGGGCGTACCGGGCCCAGGGGCGTGAGGAGCCGAGTCGTGGTGCGGAGGTACGAACCGCTGACGGTGGCGCGGTTGGGTGCTCTGCTCGCCGACGCCGACGCCGACGCCGACGCCGACGCCGACGCCGACGCCGACGCCGACGCCGACGCCGACGCCGACGCCGACGCCGACGCCGACGCCGACGCCGACGCCGACGCCGACGCCGACGCCGACGCCGACGAGACGCGACGCTGGCGGCTGGTGGCAGAGTTCCTTGAGGAGTACCGCTGGGAGCCATCGGAGAGGCGTGCCGCCCTGTTGCAGCAGGAGCCATCCACCACTGGCGACGAACACTGGGACGTGTTCCTGGCGGCGTTGACGGAACACCTGGCGGCCAAGGACGGGCGTGGGGCACCGTCATGGGTCGAGACACGCTCACTGCGACGATTCTGGTTTCCCTTCAACACTCGTGCTGCTCGGGTCGACGCGGTGGTCCATGCCCCAGCGGCGTTCCGTCGTCGTGGCGTGTTCGTGTCAGCGCAGGAGATCAACGTCGCATGAGCGCCGAAGACCCACTGCTGGACCGCGCGGCGATCGAGGATGCCTTCCGTCGGCTCGGAGAACGGTTGCACCGGCGTGGTGTGGTGGCTGATCTCTACATACGCCCTCGCTCGCGCATGCTGCGCACCCATGAACTGCAACCGACAACATGGAGGGCGGCCCGCATCCGGTTCAACCGCAGCGTCACCCTGCCCAACGCCCCGACCCGCGCTTTAGGATGATCAGCCCGTGGGGAGGCGACGACGGCTGCGGCCAAGTCAGACCAGCCAGGGTGAGCATCAGAGAGATGCAGAGCCAGTCCGGAGGCGACCAGCAAGGAGGCGGCGAAAATGGTGGCTGGATCGCTGCGAGAGCCGCTCAACCCCGAACAGGAACACCTGATCCGGGTCATCTTCGAGCAGTTCGATCAGGTCGGTGAGTGGCCGATCTGGCAGTACGTCGACCTGACGCTTGAGTCCCGTCTGGGCATCGACACCGCCGCCGACGTCCTTGCATCGCTCCCGAGCGTCGGGGAGCGGGGCCCGGTGTCACCAAGTTATGGACTAACGTGGCGCCAGGACTCCTACGCGCCGGTCCGGCTGGATAAGCCGATCGCGCTCACCGTCGCCGGCCTGCGGTACTTACCGGAGGCGGAGCCTCTTCTCCGGTCGTTCGTTACCACAATCCGGCACTTCGTCGACCGAAAGCGAAACCTTGTCCCCTCCCCGACCCAGGTCGTCGAGGCCACGGTGACCAGCGCAGAAATCAAGGGAGAGCTGCTAAAACGCGAGCATCGGCGCCGACGCGGCCTCAGCTGTGGAGGCGACGATGCGCAAGGTCCGCCAGCTGCTCGCGCATGAACCATTCCTTTATTCCGTAGTACGGCAGCCCGACCCGGGGAAAGAGGAGTGGACAGTCCAGGTACCGGCGGTGTTGCGCGCTTACCGCGGCTTGGTCACGATCGATGATTACCTCGACCGCGTCATTGAGCAGGTAGCGCCACCCGGTCCGCCACGCGCACCACTGTCGTTCGGCGCGCTCGACATTCCGTATGCCGTCGGCTACCTCGATGCCGTGTGGAGGTACAAGACTGGGTCGCATCTGTTCGTGAACCTTGACCCGGCCAGTGTCGCCCGCCTCACCCGGGAATGCACTAGCGAGGAGGAGTTCAATTCCCTGATGAGTGCACTGGCGGATGTACTGGGTCAGGTTGTCAAGCCTGGGCAGTCATCACCTCCGCAGGGTGGGGCGCTCGAAGCCATCCGGGGCTACCTTTCAGCAGTCCTTGACGTCGACGCGGCAGATCGGGTCACTGCCGCGATCGGAACGCTCATCCACCTCCGTCGCCTCCGCGTCAGCGCCCAGCACGGGGACGCCCGGCACCGTGCCGTCATGGCGTTTCAGCAGATCGGCCTTGCATTCCCGCCCGTGAGTTGGCAAACAGCCTGGGCACACGTCGCCGTCGCGGCTAAGGGCGCCCTGGACGTGCTCCGTGAAGAGATCCACGTCGGCCTACCGTCGATCTAAGAACTACCCTGGGCTATTACTCCTGGACGCCCGGCGTTATGCCGAGAGTGTTATTGAGCGTTGCGAGAACTCGATCAAGGATCAGGGGTTGCCAACGGAGCGCCCAGAAGATAAAGCGACGGGTCGATGGAGCCCTTGGCCCGGGGGTAGCGAAGGTCGGAAGCACTTGCCTGGCGGTTGCGGCATTAGCTGTCGTGGTGGGGCGCGTCGGGACGATGGGCGGGAGTACCGTCGACTGTGGTGGTCTGCCGGGTAGTGGCTGGTGGTCCGCTGCCCAGACCGCTACCTGGGAGACGATGATGAGCGATTCCGCGACCTTCGGTGCGCGCCTTCGGATGTATCGCGAGCGTGCGGGGAAGACCCGACCAGTTCTCGGCGGGCTGGTGGGGCGTAGCGCGGAGTGGGTCAAGGCGTTGGAGAATGGTCGGCTACTGCCGCCCCGTCTGCCCATGTTGCTGCGGCTGGCCGAGGTGCTCGACATCTCGGATCTTGCGGATCTGACCGGTGACCAGTCTTTACCGGTGGCGTCGGTGACCAGGGCCGGGCATTCCGAGGTCGGCAAGGTGGCGGCGGTGATGCAGCGGGCATCGGTGCCGGGGGGCGCGGTGACACCGGTTGTCGTGATGCGCGATCTGGTGGATCAGGCGTGGGCGTTGTGGCATCGGTCGACGACTGAGCGTACGGCGGTGGCGGCGGTGCTTCCGGGGTTGCTGACGGATGCGCAGCGGAGCGCTCGGATGCTCGATGGCGGGGACCGTCGGCTGGCGTTGGCGGAGTTGGCGCGGGTGTATCACCTGGTGCAGTTGTACCTGGCACATCAGCCGTATCCGGAACTGGTGTGGCTCGCCGCCGACCGGGCGATGTCGGCCGCCCAGGACGCCGACGACCCGGCGGCGATGGCCGTGGCTGCCTGGTACTACGCGCACGTCTATCGGGGCGCGAACCAGCTCGACGCCGCCGAGCAGGTGCTGGCCGAGGCTGCAGGTCTGGTCGATCCGGCGGCGGGTGGTGAACAGTTGGCGCGATGGGGTCAGGTGCAACTCGGTATCGCGCTGGGCCACAGCAAGGCTGGCCGGGCCGGTCGGGCCTGGCGGGCGTGGGATGCCGCCGACTCGGCCGCGAGCCGACTCGGCGGTGGGTACGTCCATCCGTGGCTGATGTTCGGATCGGCGGCGTGTGCGGCGTACGCGGTCACCATCGAGACGGACCTGTGCCGCACGGGTGAGGCGGTGCGGCGGGCCGACGCCACCGACTATCGGGCGTTGCCCTCGCAGACCCGCCGGGCTGCCGCGCTGATCGATGCCGCTCGGGCGCACATGCTGGACCGTGGGGAGGTCGCGGCGATGCACCTGCTCGGCCGGGCACTGCGGGAGAGCGTCGACACGGTGCGACACAACCCGTACGCCCGCACTGTCGCCCTGGAACTGTCGAACCGGCCAGGCACGGTCGGTGAGGACGCCCGAGAGTTGGCCTTGGCCATCGGCATGATCGGGTAACTCTCCCTGAGGTACAAACTCTCCCCGCCACAGCCGGTGACCACTCGTAGCGTTCCCGTCACTGGCGGCGGCGAGCCTGTGCCTGCCTGACACCCGATAGAGCCGGACGGAGTCTCGTCGCCGCCCCTGTTGCTCGATCGAGGGGGCGTGTTTGTGGCGACCTGGTCTGAACTGTGCGCGTCGATGCGGTGGCTGTTTCGGCGGCCTCAACCGCCGCCACCGCCCGGGACCGGGCAGCGGTACCAGGACGTTGAACAGGCGGCGGCGCAACAGCGGCTGCTCGACCACGCGAGGCAACTACGGCGGTGCCAGGGCCACCACGATTCGGCAGCTCGGCTCAGCCCACGCCGATCGGAGGGCCTCCGGTGACCCGACGCGTGGCCAACTCGTCCGGGCGGTCATCTCTGAGCGGCCGGCGCGTCTCCTACGACGAGTACCTGTCGGCTACCGCGTTGACCTTTGCCCGTCGGCATCGGCCGGTCTGGTGTTGGCGGCGGTGGCGGTGGACCTGTCGATGTGGGTCCGATCTGCCCTGCCGTGCCCGGCACCGAATTCCGATCAATCGCGGGCACTGGCCGCAGGAGAGTGAGCAGTGACCGGCGGGCCGGAACGGACAATCCTCGCCGTACACGTTCGTGGGCTCGACGGCATGTGCGTCGGTTGTCGGGTGTGGTGGTCGCGGCTGGTGCCGTACCCGTGTTGGCAGGTGGAGTGGGCGACCAGTCGGCAGGCTCGCGCGAGCGTGGCCCGGTTTCTGGGCGGTGTGCAGTGACCAGCCACGGCCCGGTCATGCCGATCTGGAGCTGCGGTGGCTGTGACCTTCCCTGGCCGTGCCCGACGCGGCGGCGGGAGCTGCGCGCGGAGTACGCGGACGCGCCGGTGTCGCTGGCTCTCTATCTCGGTGTCTGTCTCGTCCAGGCTGCCGAGGACATGCCCTGGGCACCGGCCGGTGCGCTGCACCGGCGCTTCATCGGTTGGGCCAGGCAGCCGTCGGAAGTACAGGGGCGAAGTACAGCAACCGTGCCAGCTGAACCCGACCGGCAGGAGCGCCACCAGGCCGGATGACCTCGTACGACACCCGATCCGACCGGCCTGCCGTGAGTTACAAGCGAGGGGTCAACCTGCTTCAGGTGATCGGCTCGATGGTAGGTCTGTGCCTGGTGCTGGTGGTTATGCCGGTGGTGGGGGAGGGGTGAGCCAGGCGAGGGGTTGTCCGGTGAGGGCGGCATCGGCGAGGCGGTGGGCGCTGGTGGTCTTGAGTGCCGCGCGTGAGCTGTCGATCCAGCGTTGTACGTTGTCTATGCCCTGGTGGCGGTACTCGACTGCTTGGACGAGGCATTCCAGTTTGTCGGCGTCGCGGGCGACGATGGCCTCTGGTGTCTCGCCCGCTTCGTACTCGGCAACGGCGGCGTTGATGAGGTCAGCGACGGCGGGTGGGCAGGCGGCGACCTGGTCGGCGGTGACGGTGGTGTTGGGCGCGGCGGTGAGGTAGCGCTTGGCGATGTGTGGGATGTCGGTGATCCGGGTTTCCTGGGTGTCGTGCAGAACGCACAGCATCGATACCCGGGCCGGGTCGGCACCTTCCATGGCGGCGAGCATCATCCCGATGAGCGCGGTTCGGAACGAGTGTTCGGCGATGGATTCGGGGTGCTTGATGCCGGCGAACCACCAGCCGGTGCGGGCGGCGCGTTTGAGTACGCCGGCCTCGAAGATGAAGCGCATGGCTCCGGCGGCGTCGTGGTCGTCGTTCATCTGCCCGTCCCTGTGCCGGTGACTCCGTCTGCTCGCAGGCTGTAGACGATAGAGGTTAGTTCCTGCCGGGATTGTGGAGAGATGTGGTCGCTGTCCAGGATCCGGGTACTGCGTCTGAGGAGCGCGCGGCTCTCGGCGGGGTTGTCGAGGGTGAGCCTGCGGCGTACGGCGAGCAGAGCCCAGATGTTGTGGACGTTGAGGTCGACGAAGGGGTGCGTGGGGTCGAGGCGCTGGACCAGGTGCCGGAAGAGAACCGAGCCGTGCCAGTCTGCGAGCGGAGCCGGCATGAATGAGTCGTCGTGTTGGCGGTACGGGATCTCGCCGACCCAGTAGGCGGAGTAGTTGAGGGCTGCTCGCTCGCAGGCGTCGTCCGGATGCGCGCGGGCGAGGAAGTCTCGTAAGGGTTCCGGGTCGCCCTGGTTCGCAAGGGATGTGACGACGGAGCGGGCGTCAGGCCACAGCGGTGACCAGGTTCGGAACGTGATCGCCCTGCGGGTGCGGGTGGTGGTCCGGGAGAGCCATCCGGCGGCTGTCCTGGTGGGGTCCATTCCCGCGAGGAAGCAGGCTTGTCGATGCAGCAGAACGCTCGGGTCACGTCCGGCGGCTGCACGTTCGGCGAGTACGTGAAGCCGGGTGAAGAACGCGCGTTGCTCGTCGGCGGGCAGGGCCGGCCCCGACGCCACCGGACCTCGCCGGGCATGGGCGACGGGTATGCCTCTGGCGAAGGTCGGTGTCTGCCCGAGAACAGCCCAGAGGATCAGATCGGTCAGACGGTGGGTGAGTACGCACCAGCCGAGCGGCTGTTCGGCGATGTCGCACCGATCCGCCTGGCCGTCCAGGACTGCGGCGAGGATGAAGTCTGCCTCGGCGGCGTCGTCGAGTGCGGCGAGCAGGGTCACGTTCGCTCCGAGCCGACCGAGCCTGCGGCGGACGGCGAACGCCTGCCCGAGCGGTACCGCCGTGAAGGGCCGACGCCCGGACTCCCAGCTCTGCACGGTCACGCGGTCGACGTCCAGGTCGGCGGCGAGTTGCTCCTGCGTCAGCGGAATGGACTCCCGGATCAGCTTGAGCAGGTAGCCGGTCACCTCGCCCCGCTGTGGTGCTGATCGTCCGCGACCTGCCATGCGTCATCCCTACGTTGACCGGTGGTCGACGTTCCCGCCCGGAAACAACCGCTGCGGCCGACATGTGGGCTGCTCACTCGTACTGCGGGTGAGTCCCACCGCCGTCGTGGTGATCGTAGCGTCGCAGTTACCGAACGTTCTAGAACCGGTCCCGTGGCTGGGGGTCGGCCATGGGGCGCTGCCCGGCGGAGGGGGCCAGTAATGCGGGACAGGACGCCACCGGGGCGACGAGTGTCCTACGACCAGTACCTGATCGCCGTAGCGATGACCTTGGCGCGGCGACACCGACCGGCATGGTCGTGGCGCAAGTGGAGGTGGCTGTGCCGGTGCGGGGCCGACCTGCCCTGCCGAAACCGACACCGCATCCCGATCAACCGCGGGCACTGGCCGACGGAGGAGGAGCAATGACCAGCGGTGCGGAGCAAGCCATTCTCGCGGTGCACGTCCGAGGGTTGGACGGCATGTGTGCTGGTTGTCGGGTGTGGTGGGCGCGGTTGGTGCCGTACCCGTGTTGGCAGGTGGAGTGGGCGACGAGTCGGCAGGCTCGCGCGAGCGTGGCCCGGTTCCTGGGCGGTGTGCGGTGACCACCCACGGCCCGGTCATGCCGATCTGGAGCTGCGGTGGCTGTGACCTTCCCTGGCCGTGCCCGACGCGGCGGCGGGAGCTGCGCGCGGAGTACGCGGACGCGCCGGTGTCGCTGGCTCTCTATCTCGGTGTCTGTCTCGTCCAGGCTGCCGAGGACATGCCCTGGGCACCGGCCGGTGCGCTGCACCGGCGCTTCATCGGCTGGGCGAGACAGACGTCGGAGGTACAGCAGCGAAGTTCAGCTACCGTGCCAGCCGCATCCGACCGGGGTGGGCGACATCAGGCTGGATAGCCCCGCATCAAGGCCAACCCGACCGTCCCGCCGTGAGTTCACACCTGGAGACGGCTCCCTTCGGCTGCGCAAAGCGGACAAGGCTCTGACTGCGGAACGCGGTCAGAGCCTTGTCATTTCGCCTCTCGTCGCGGATGGCTGCTGGTGTGCCGAGCGGGCGGGCCCGACGTGAGGTCGAGCCCGCCCGGCGATGGTCATCGTGCGACGAGGCTGAATCGCTGGTTGGTGCCGCCGTGGCAGTCGTAGAGCTGGACCTGTGCTCCGTTGGCGGTGCTCCAGGCGTCCAGGCAGCGTCCGGACTGGACGTTGCTGATGGTGCCGTTGGAGTTGACGTTCCATTGCTGGTTGCTTTGGCCGTGGCAGGTGTAGATCTGGACGGCGGCGCCGTTGCCGGAGCCTGCTGCGTCGAGGCACATGTTGCCGTACACCCGAAGTTGTTTGTCCGAGGTGTAGGTCCAGGCTTGGTTGGTCTGTCCGTGGCAGTCGTAGAGCTGTACCCGGGTGCCGTTGTTCTGGGAGGCGTTGGGTACGTCGATGCATCGACCCGACTGGCTGCCGACGATCTGGCTGGCGGAGCCGGAGGGCGGAGGCGTGGTCGGCGGCGGGCTGGTCGGCGGGGGAGTGGTGGGGGGCGGAGTGCCGTCCGGCGCCACCGCTCGGCCGGTGCTCGGTGAGATCATGCCCGGACAGAGGTTACGGCTGCTCAGGTTTGCCATGATCTGCGGAATCGCGTTGCGGGTGTTCTGGATGCCGTCGTGCATCAGGATCACCTGGCCGGCCTGGAGACGACTGGCGTTGGAGACGATCTGGCTGACGCTGGCGCCGTTCCAGTCCTGGGAGTCGACGTCCCAGATCACCTGGCGCAGGCCGAGCGACGAGGCGACCGACTGGAGAGTCGAGTTGGTCTCCCCGTAGGGCGGGCGGAACAACTGCGGCCGGACGCCGGTCGCCGCCTGGATCGCCGAGTTGGTCTGGGAGAGGTCCGACTGCATCTGGCTCTGGTTCATCGAGGTCATGTGCGCGTGGTTCCAACTGTGGTTGGCCACCCACATGCCCGCGTCGACCTGGGCCCGCGCGGCGGACGGGTTGCTCTGCACGTTCTGCCCGACGTTGAACATGGTCGCCCGTACGCCGTTCGCGCGAAGCACGGACAGCAGTGCGCTGGTACTGCTGTTCGGCCCGTCATCGAAGGTGATGCCGACGTACCCGTCGCAGACGGCGGCGCTGGACGGAGTGGCGGCGACCGCGAGACCGGTGGCGCTCAGCGCCACGGTGGAGGCGAGCGCGGCCAACCGGACGGTGAGACGCGATTTTCGGGGGGCGGACGGGCGGCGGGAGCCGCCGATACTGGCGTACATGTGCAGGTCCTCCTTGGGACGGATGGCACCTGACGACGCATGGTTGTAATCGACAGGAGTTGATGCCATCGCGTTCGGAGTATTGCAACGGCGTTTCGAACACGTCAATGATTTCCGGAAGTTTTCCGGAAGTTCCGGAAAGGGTCGGCTGGTCGGCCGCGACCGCCCAGGCTGGCACGCGTACGGCGGCGTTGGCGCGGCCCTGCACGGGGGGCTGGCTGGAGATGGCCACCGTCGAGTGCATCGACTGGTACAACAACCGCCGCCTGCACGGCGAACTCGGACACGTCCCACCGGCTGAGCACGAAGCACGACACGCGATGACCCACCCGGTCACCGCATCCCTGGAAACCGGCTGACCAACTCTCCAGCAAACCCGGGGCTTGACAACCACCCGAGGTCTTGGATGGGGCGACGACGTTTGCCGGGTACGCCGACCAGAGTCTGCACGCCGATGAAGTCGCTGGTCGGGCCGAGGCCCGCGCGGACAGTGACGCGCCACTTTGGCCGGTCGAGGACGGCACGGTATTCGGACATCGTCACGACTTTGCCGGGGCCCTGACTCGATACCGAAAGCTCAAGATTTCCTCAAATGCTGCGCTTGGCTGCATTTAAATTCACTGACGCCTTTAGTTTCTTCGCATCCGATTGGCGCGGCCGCCCTACCGGAAAAACGATTCAAGTTCATTACTTCTACAACTGTAGGAGGTCATGATGAAACGACGCCTATTGGTGTCGACAACCGTCGCAACGCTGTGTGCTGTCACGCTTTCCGCGCCGTCCTCGTCGGCTGAGAACGGAAACGCCGACTGCAAGAACCTTCCCGGCGAGCGGGCCACCTCCGGCTGGACCAACTACGAGGAACTCGGCAAGCGACTCGCCCAGATCGAGGCGACCAGCCACGGCCGCGTCAACGTGGACGTCATCGGAGAGTCGAATCGGGGTCGGGACATCTACGCGGCGCGGGTCGGCACGGGTGACCGCGTACTGCTGATCACGAGCGAGATTCACGGCAACGAGAAGACCGGCACCGAGGCCCTGCTGCAGATGCTCAAGACCCTCGGATCCAGCGGCAGTGCACAGGCCAAGGCGATCCGCGAGAACTTGACCATCGTCGCTGTCCCGAAGTTCAACCCCGACGGTGCGGAGCTGAACCGTCGGCAGAACGACTTCCCGTGGAGCGAGGTGGTCCAGAAGTTCCCGCAGCTGGCCGGAACGAACCCGCCGTACTACTACAACAACGGCGCACAGGGCTTCGACATCAACCGGGACTTCAGCGCCGACCTCACCGCCGAGCCGTCCCCCGAGACCCGGCCGACGAACGAAACCCTCCCCGGCATGTACCTGACCAACGAGTCCCGGGCGCTGCGTGACCTGTACGTCAACCTCCGGGACGAGTTCGGCAAGGTCCACGCCTACGTCGACCTGCACCACATGGGCCCGTGCAACCAGAACAACGACACCGAGCAGTACGTGACGGTGTCGCTGGACTTCCCGCCGCTCGGCTCGGAGGTCGACGGCAACCCGCGGTACGCCGACTGGCCGTTGCTCGACCAGGATGCCTCTCGCCGTCACGCGCTGGCTGCCGCCCTCGGCATGATCGACCACGGGGGTAACGGATCGGGAACCAACTCGCCCTTCGTCGGCGGGGTGAGCCGTTACGTCCACTACCAGGTCGCCGACGGATACAGCTACGACCGGGACTACGCCGGCCAGGCCAGGTCGGCCTTCGCCCTCAACGGCAGCGCCACTGTGCTGTTCGAGGTACGTGGCCAGTCGCACGCGTGGGGCCAGAAGCAGAACGGCATGCTGACCCAGGTCGTGCAGGCCGGCCTCTTCGGAATCGCGGACCGGATGGCGGACAAGTCCGTCGACAACCTGAACGGCAACCACTTCTACGATCTGCCCAAGTACTGGTGAGCCACAGAGTCGATGCAGTAATCAACGAACCACGGCAATCACCTGGACCCTGACATCACCACATGAATCAACGGCCACCGCCC
>NZ_JAETXL010000022.1:0-21447 GCF_016774385.1 Micromonospora fiedleri | reverse complement strand
CGTCGTTATAGCTCGGCGGGGCCCACCGCGCGGCGTCGGGTAGGGATCAGCTCTGAGTAGTCACCTACGGCCAGATACCTCCCCGCCAAGTGGCCGCCACTGGGGAATCTCAACTGGCCACCAACACTGGAATGTCACTGTCGTCGCTGTAGTGGTGGATCGACGTGGTAAGTGCCCCGCCGGCATCGTCGTCCCAGGACCGAACTCGGTCGCTGTCCACGTCGAGGGCGTAGCTGACGGTGCGACCGCCCTGGCTGATGCTTTGGGCCAGGTCGTTGATGTAGTAGTCGATCGTGATGTTGCCGTTGGCGGGGCGGACAGAATCATTCCCGGGAACCTGGATGGTGCGACCTAGGGCATCGTATACGTACCCGGGGCTACTCGCTCGGCCGGCGTTGTCGTATGTCCATGTTTGGGTAGTGGTCGCTGTTGTCGTCTGGCACGGTGTCCCAGTAGCGGCAATGTACGTCTGTTGGGAGGTGCGGTTGCTGGCCTCGTCGAAGTCGTAGACGCGTGAGGTACATGTGCCCGAGATTGTCTCTTGCGCCTCTGGTTCGGTTCGGAGGCCGCTCCAGGTACGCCGCTGACTGCTGGCGTTCGTGGCCAGATCCAGAACCGGCTAGCACTGCCAGATGATGAAAGAGCAAAACAACGGCGGGAACCCTACAGCGCTCGACGCCCGTCCGCGCACGCTCCGTGGGAGGTCAACCTCTCGACACCTAGACTTCCTGCTTCCCGTGGTCAACGCCACCTCAATCAGACGGATCCGACACCCGTGGGTAATTGACGGGTGACGTGAAGGTGATCCTCATGTTTGACTACGTCGATGGGGGCGGCGGACGTTCGGCTGTCGATTGACTGCGGTAGTGCCAGCACCGTGGCGGTGCTGGCGTGGGCTGACGGTCGTTCGTCAGTCCTGTCGTTTGACGGTGTGCCGTTTCTGCCCAGCGCCGTGTATGTGGCGGGCGATGGGCGGGTGTGGACGGGGCAGCAGGCGTGGCAGGCCGCCGAGGATGAGCCGGGAAGGTTGGTGCCGAGTCCGCGTCGTCCCGCTGACGGTGATCTGGTAGTCGACAGGACGCGGGTGGAGGCGGTGGAGCTTGCTGCGGCGCCGCTGCGTCGGGCCGCTGCTGAAGCCGAACGGGTCGCTGGTGTGCCGGTGCGGGATGTGCAGTTGGTGGTGCCGGCGGGGTGGGGGCCGCGTCGGCGTACCTGGATGCGGCAGGTCGCCCATCGGGCGGGTCTGACGCAGCCGCGTCTGGTGGAGGCCCCGGTGGCGGTGGCCGAACACTTGGCGGCGACCGGTGTGCGGCTGCCGGTGGGGGCGTGCCTTGTCGTGTGTGACGTCGGCGCGGGAGCTGAGGTGACGGTGCTGCGTCGGCGGCCGTCCGGCTTCGAGGTGCTTGCGACTCTGGCTGACCCTGCGGCTGGAGGTGCCAGCGTCGATTCGACGCTGACAACGGCGCTGACAAACGGCCGCGACATGGCTGCGGACGGCATGGCACCCTGGGCGACGGCGGAAAGCGTACGCGTGGCGAAAGAGGCTTTGATCTCTTACCCGGCGGTCACGGTACCGTTGGCTGGCCAGGCTCCGGTGATCGCGAACCGCGCCATGCTCGACGAGGCTGTCCGGCCCGTGGTGCGACGCGTCGCGGACCTGACGGAGCAGACCATTGCCGCCGCTGAACTGGCCGCCAGTGACCTGGCAGGGATTTACTGCGTGGGAGGCAGCGCTCGTCTACCGCACCTGGGCGAGGCGATCGCCGAGCACACCGGAGTCATGCCGACTGTTGTGGCCGAGCCTCAGCTCGCCGCGGCGCTCGGCGCTGCCGAGGTTGGCTCCACGAACCTCGGCGCGGCGGGGGCGGTGGACGTGCCGGTGCCGCCGGTGCGCAGAGCGATCGGGGTCGCGGTGCCGGGGTTTGCGTCTTTGGCGTTGTTCTGGCAGTGCATCGTGACCGCCGAGCGGCACAACGTCACCCTGGGAATGCACTACTGGGTTGCCTTCAACTGGGGTGAACTGGCGATGGCGGCCGTGTTCGCCCTGCTGGCATGCCTCGCTGCGGGAACCGTCCTCGGTTCCCTGATTGCTGCGCGCAGTCCAACGCAAGATGTCCGAACGGAGGGCGGGAAGGTGAGCATCGGCATTCTCGCTGCCGTCTCCCTCGGGGCCGCCATTGCGGGCCTCTACGCGGTGGTCACCAGCCAGTACTTCGGCCTGCCGGTAGGTGGCTTCCTGCGCTGGGTGTTGTGGCCGATCGTCCCCATCGCGGTGTTGGCGGTGGTGATGGCAGTGGTTGCCGCCCGGCAGTGGCGTACGCCGCACGGCGGCTGGTCGGCGTTGCTGTCCGTACCGACGGGCTCTGTCGTCGCTGCCGCCCTGGGCATGGGTCTGATCCAGTATTCGCTGACCGCCGACCGGTGGCCGCACGTGATGATGTGGGTCGACCTCGCCGGCCGGGTCGGCGGGCTGTTCCTGGGCGTCGGGATCGTCATGGCAATCGTGACGCCGCTGATGTTCCGCATCATTCTGGCCGCACCGGTCGCGGTGATCAGCGCCGCGATCGTCAACACGCAAGCCACCGGCATCCTCGCCGTCTGCTACGCCCTGGCCGTGGCGGTGTGGTGGGCGGCCCGACTGTGGACGCGCATCGTCCATCCCACCACGACTGCTGCGGCATCCGTGCGCCCTCGGGCGGGAGGTGGGTGAGGTGCGCTGGCCACGGCAGCTGATGTCGCTGCTGTCCGTACTCGTGCTGTTGACCGGTCCGCCGCTGCTGTTGCTGACCCTGATCGGCCCACCCATCAGCGGCTTGCCGAGCATGGCGCAGGTGCGGGCATGGGTGCAGCAGCCGTTGACCGAGCAGACGCTCACCGCCGCGCTGACGATCGGGGCATGGCTGGTCTGGCTGATGCTCGCCTACACCGTTGCCGTGAGAGTCGTCATCCGTCTCCGCGCAACCTCGGCATGGCTACGGCGGCTGCCACTGCCAACGCCGTTGCAGGCGACGGCCAGCGGAATGGCCGGCGCGGCCGTCTTCGGCGTCACCACCAACGCCGTCCCCACCGCCCCAACGCAGCCGCCCCACCCGGTGGCAGCGGACGCGGTCGCGCTTCAGGACGAGGCCAGTCCTGACGACCACGACGAGGCCACACACGATTCCGGGGTCGACGTGTCCGGTGGCTGGCTGCCCCGTGATGTCGCCGAGCACGTCGCTGCCGCCGCAGCATTGGTCTGGCTACGCCGCCGACGCGACTACCAACCCCGCCCCGCCAGCCGCAACGATGCAGACCTCGCCCCGCTGCCTCCCACCGTCACCGCCGTGCAGGCCGCACTCGCCGACACCCCCACCCCACCGGCAGCACCCATGCCGCCGAACGGGATATCTGCCCTCACCGGAGTCCTACCGGACGGCGGCGTGGGCCTCACCGGACCAGGCACGCTGCCCGTCGGCCGAGGACTGCTGGTCACCGCCCTCCTCGACGGGCACCACCACTCCGCGACAACCCTGATCGCCACCCAGGCAGCCCTTGCCAGTCTCCTCGGACCAGCCGCAGAAACACTCGGCCCTCGTCTACCGCTGACAATCGTTGACAACGTCGACGAAGCAGCGCAGCTCGTTCACGAGGCCGATGCACACGCCATCGATCAGCGCCAAGACGCCCCGCCACATGCACTCAGCCATCGACGGATGGTGCTCCTCGGTGAACACGAGGGCGACGGACCCCGGGTCAAGAAGCTTGTCGAAGCGAGCGTCGCCACCGGTGCCGTGGTGGTCGTGCTGGGGCAATGGCCCGCTGGCCCGACCTGGCACGCCGACTCGACAGGCCACCTGCACGACCCACACCACGCCGACGGAACTGGACCACGGCTGTGCGTCCTGGACCAGATGGCGGCCACCGACCTGCTCGCCATCATCGCCTCTCCCAACCCGGCCACCCCGAGCCACCCCCTGACCCAGGCACGGTCACCGGAGATGCGACTGCCGCGCCAGGCCACCCGACACGAACCCCGCCTCCCTTCCCCCACACCCCGCCAACGGCTACACCTGCGCGTCCTCGGGGATCCACAACTCCTCGTCGACGGTGAACCCCTCGCCATCCGCCGCAGCGCCGCGCTCCAGATCCTCGTCTACCTCGCCGCCCATCCCACCGGCGCCGACACTCCACAACTCACCGACGCCATCTGGCCAGGTGTACCCCGCCGATCCCTCACCGGACGGCTCTACACTGCCCTCAGCGATCTACGCGGCACCATCCGAGCCGCCTCCGGCCTGCACGTCATCGACCACGTCGACGACCGCTACCGCCTCAACGCCGCACACATCGCCGTCGACCTGTGGCACCTGAGCACCGCCATTCACCACGCCACCACGCCGCTCACCAACACCCACACCTCCTGGCAAGCCGTCCTCGACGCCTACCCCGCCGACCTCGCCGCCACGCGCACCTGGCCCTGGCTCGACCCCATCCGCGAAGCAACCCGCCGGCAGATCATCAACATCTGCGTCTCCCTCGCCACGGCAGAACCTGACAACCACCGCGCTCTCCAACTGCTGCAGGCCGGAATCCGCATCGACCCCTACAACGCCGACCTGCACACGCACGCCAGCCGCATCCTCACCGCCCTCGGCGACCACAAGGCCGCCACCGAACTCCACGAGCACTACCAACGAACCCTTACGCGCACGGGCCTCGACAACCCCGCCTCCCACCACCTCCCATCCACCAGCATCCGGCAATAGGCCGTCCGACGGGGCCGCCGCGAGGCTCGGCGGACTTCCTCGCCAACTTGACCGAGAAGACACCGGATCGCCGTGCAAAGCACCCAGCCCCGCCCAGCCGACCTGCCTATACGCGTTCGCCGGTACCCAGGCGTGCCTGCGTCTCCTGTGCCCGCTCGGCTGCGGCGCTGGCGCCGTAGTGGCGAGGCATATCCTCCGAGGTCCATCCAAGCAGCAGCATCAGGTCACCGGTGTCACCGCCGGCGCGCTTCCACTCGTGGGCGAAACTGTGCCGCCACCGGTGTGCGTGCACGTCCGCCACGCCGGCCGCGGCGCCCAACCGTTTGAGCAGGATCTTAGAGGTCCTAACTCTTTGAGTGTTGAAGCCTGCGCCAGCAGATGATGGCGCAGGCGAGGGTCAGGAATGCTTCGTGGATGTCGTCTCGGATCTCCCAGCGGATCCGTAGGCGGCGGAACCAGTGCAGCAGGGCGATGGTCTGCTCGACGACCCAGCGTCGGGTGCCCAGTCCGGAGCCGTGTGGGACACCGCGTCGGGCGATGACCGGGGTGATGCCCTTGGCGCGTAGCTGGCGTCGGTACTTGTCGAAGTCGTAGCCACGGTCGGCGTAGATCCGGTCGGGCCTGTGCCGGGGCCGGCCTCGGATGCCCTTGATGGGTGGGATCTTGTCGACCAGGGGCAGCAGTTGGGTGACGTCGTGGCGGTTGCCGCCGGTCAGCGCCGTGGCGAGGGGGATGCCGGCCGCGTCGGTGATGACGTGGTGTTTCGAGCCTGGCTTGCGGCGGTCGACCGGGCTCGGACCGGTTTTGGGCCGCCCTTGAGCGCCCGGACGTGGGAGCCGTCGATCACCGCCCGCGACATGTCCAACTGCCCGGCGGCCCGGAGTCTGCCCAGCAGCACCTCATGTAGTCGTTGCCACACGCCGGCGTCGTTCCAGTCCCGCAACCGGCGCCAGCAGGTCATGCCTGAGCCGAACCCGAGTTCCTGGGGTAGGTACTCCCACGGGATCGCGGTGTAGAGCACGAACAAGATCCCGCACAACACCTTGCGATCATCGAGAGGCTTACGGCCCGGGAACCGATGACGCCGGGGCGGACGAGGCGGCAGCAGCGGCGCGATCTCGGCCCACAGATCGTCCGAGACGATCCACGGCGGCTGCTCACCCCTCCTCACATCCAGACAGAACGATCCTCGCGTCCCGAGGACACGCCCAACACCATTTCGTTAGGAGCTCTAAAGACGTGTCGGACTCATCGGGTTTCAACTGGTGGTCAGGGAGCGCAAATCAAGGCGGTGGATAAGGCGGTCAGCGGCGTCGGGATCGATGATGTGGTGGTTGCGGGCGTCCACGACGGCCTCGCGGGCGGCGTGCAGCAGGTCGACCTCCAGGGCGCGGACGTGTTTGTGGTGCTGGATTCGCTGGGTGTCGCTGACGTCTTCGTCTTCGGGGAAGGTGTCGGCGAGGGCGGCGTAGAAGCTTTGGGCGGCCAGATCGGCGGTCTCGGTGTCGAGCTGGTGGCGTCGTTCGCGTAGTCGTGCTTCGGCGGCGTCGAGGGCGATCGTTGCGGCGTGCCGGTCGGCGGCGCTTTCAGCGGCCGGGTCGACGCGCAGGCGCAGCCAGGTGATCAGCCACGGCAGGCTGGTGCCCTGCACGATCAGGGTGACCAGCACGACGATGACGGCGACGAAGATGATCTGGTCGCGGCCGGGGAACGGGGTGTTGGCCGCGGTGAGGTGCGGCAGGGCGAGGGCGGTGGCGACCGTGACCACCCCACGCATGCCGGCCCAGGACAGCACCAGGCTGTCCCGCCAGGAGGCGGGCACCTGTTCGCCGGCGGGCCTGGGGCGGGCGCGGCGGCGGGTCAGCGCGGCGAGAGGGGCCAGCCACAGAACGCGCACGACGATGACGATGAGGCAGATCAGGGCGGCGTAGCCGACGAGCCGGCCGGCTTGGTGACCGACAGCACGGATGACGCTGGTGAGTTCGAGACCGACGAGCCCGAAGGTGGCGCAAATGACGAGCAGCTCGATGACACCCCAGAACGCGCGGCCTGTGACGCGGCTGGTGGCGTCGTCGGTGTAGGCGCGGGTGTGGCTGAGGTACAGCGCGGTGGCGAGCACGGCCAGCACGCCGGAGCTGTGCGCGGCCGCGGCGGGCACGTAGGCGGCGAACGGAGCGAGCAGGCTCAGCCCGGCGCGCGCGCTGGCGGTGGGTAGCCGATCGAGTAGCTGGCCGGTGATCCATCCGATGCCGAGGCCGGCGGCGAGCGCCAGGACCGTGGAGTAGGCGAGCCTGCCCAGGGTGGCGGGCAGGCTGAGCGAGCCGTGCACCGCCGAGTAGACGGTGACCTGGTACAGGGTCAACGCGGTGACGTCGTTGAACAGTCCTTCCCCTTCCAAGATTGTCACCAGGCGGCGGGGCAGCCATTGTCAGGGCTTCGACATACCAGAACTCGTGGCCTCGGAGGCCGTCGACATCGGCATCACCGGCTACGACGTATGCGTCGAATGCTGCCTCGCGAAGGGTGAGCCTCGCCATCCGCGCGTTGCCTCCGGCTCGACATCATTTGTCACCTACTGCACGACCGCCGGCGGAACGCCACACACCATCTACGCGGACGCCGGGCAGACGCTGATCGACCTGCCGTCGCTGCCTGTGCTGCCACTGCCGGGCTTCTGCCACGCAACGGGCGGGAGTGCGGGCGAGCCCACGCCTACGCCGCGCTGGCACGCCGGCTGCGCTGGACGGCACGCCTCCGCCTTCCCGGCCCGCTCCAGGGCCTCACCGCGGCGCTGCTCGGCGCCACCGCCGTCACCACCGCCGCGGGCGCCACCGCACACGCCAACCCCGCCACGGCCACGTCTAGGGTCTGCATCAAAGTCGGTCACAGACATTCGTTGATGGCGGCGATGTGAAGTGTGGCCTGATAGCGCACGGCGCGCTTGTCGAACCGGGTCGCGACTGCAGGTTGCGTTTGAGTCGGTTGATGCCGCATCCCACGGCATGGCGCTGTTTGTAGGCCTCTGGGTCGAAGGCGGGAAGGTCGGCAGCCCTTGGACCCCAGCTTGCGCCGGTTGGTCGGCCTTGGACGGGATGGCCGCAGCGATCCCGCGTCGGCGCAGGTGGTGGCGCCGCACCTCAACCCCCACTGATCTCGTAGAGGCTCCGTCTTCCGGCAGACCGGCCCAAGGTGGGCAGCCGTGACCGTCAGCGTGATCTTCCTGTCATCGCCCTGCCCAGAACCGGCGGTAGGCCAGGTGCCCCTCGTCAGCCTGACAGCCGCGGGCCCGGGAATTTTCCGCCTCCGAGCGGGTAGCCGGTCAACCGGCGCGGCGGTCAAGATGATCAGGAGGAGCCGATGGCACTGGAGACTTCGAAGGACCTGTTTCTCTACGAACTGGCCGAAGTGCGCGACGTGGAGAGAAGCGGCGGCCTTCTGCTCGGCATGCTGGTCGGTAAGCGGGTCCAGAACAGTGACCTGGAGCAGGTCCTGCATGCGCATGCACAGGACAGCAAACGGCAACTGGAGAATATCGATCGCTGCTTGCAGGCGCTCGGCGTCTCGCCGCTGGACACCCGATCCGCCACGGTTGAGGGAATTCGCGGTGGGTTCGAGGAATTCCTGATGGCGCAGCCCTCGCCCGAGGTGCAGGATCTGTTCGCAATCGATACCGCCATGCGATTCGTCCAGCTTGCGGTCGCCAGCTACAAGAGCCTGGTCAACTGGGCGGTGCTCATGGGTGAGAGTCGGTGTACGCAGAGCCTGCTGGCGAACCTTGTCGAGAAGGAAAAGAGCGCGGGCAAGCTCGAACGGATCGGCCACGAAATGGGCGAACGACTCCTCGTTGCCGCTTAAACCGCCTCGTCACCGCGAGGTGTCCACGAGGTCTCCGGTGGTCTCCGGTTTTTCTTGGTCGTTAAACCCTCTACCGGAGACCCCATCCGTTTTCGATCTCCGACGCGCGCCGAGACCGTCACGCCAGCTCAGGCGCCAACGCCGACTTCGATACAGGTTCCCGCCTGGGACTGGCCGGCGCCAGGCATCCGCCGTCGCCTGCCACAGCCTGACCGGCGCTGGAGCCTCTGGAACCTACCGCCTCAGGCACCCACTCATCGGCTCTGTTAGCCATGCCCGGCGGGTGCGACCCGACGGGTTCGACGGTGGCCAGCCGCCGCCAGCCACCCGACCCCTCCGGCGGCGCCCGCCCGGCGTTGACCGGCAGGATGGCACGGCGCTCATCGTCCGCGCGACCAAGAAACTGCTGGCCCGGATCGGCCCGGCCGACCTAAGGCGTGTTTCGTAACTCGGGTTGGCCGGTTGAAGTCACGGCGTGGCGGTGATCGATAACTGAAGAGGTCTCCGGTACTTGGTACAACGACCAAGAAGCACCATGCACCGGAGACCTCGTGGCCACCTTAGCGGTGACGAGGCGGCATGACCTGACTGACGCGCAGTGGGCTGTCCTGGCCCCGTTGCTGCCTGCCGCGTCGTCTACAGGCCGGCCGCCGAAGTGGGAGAAACGGCAGCTCATCGATGGGATCCGGTGGCGGATCCGGATCGGTGCGCCGTGGCGCGACGTGCCAGCGGAGTACGCGCCCTGGCCGACGATCTACGGACTGTTCCGTCGCTGGCAGCGCGATGGAACCTGGGACAGGATCTTGTCAGCGTTGCAGGTCCAGGGCGACGCCCGGGGACGGATCGACTGGACGGTCAGCGTGGACTCGATGACCAGTCGCGCTCACCAGCACGCCGCAGGTGCCCGCACCGACGGCCATCTGCAGAAGGAACCACCCGGTGGGGTTCATGACGAGCCGGCCGATCACGGGCTGGGCCGCTCCCGTGGAGGGCTGACGACCAAGACGCATCTGGCCTGTGAGCAGGGTCAGAAAGTCTTGTCCTTGATCGTCACCGCCGGGCATCGAGGGGACAGCCCGCAGTTCATCCCTGTCCTGCGCCGCATCCGCGTGAACCGTCTCGGTGTCGGCCGGGCAAGGACCCGGCCGGTGCTGGTGCTGGCCGACAAGGCCTACACCAGCCGCGCCAACCGCAGATACCTGCGCGCTCGGGGAATCCGGGCTTGCATCCCGAGCAAGAAGGACCAGGACGCCCACCGCAAAGCCAAAGGCTCCCGCGGCGGGCGCCCACCGGCGTTCGACCCGCAGCTCTACCGGCTACGCCACGCCGTCGAGAACGGCATCAACAGGCTCAAACGCCACCGCGGCGTCGCCACCCGCTACGACAAATTGGCCGTCCGGTTCCAAGCCGTCCTGACCATCACCATCATCACCGAGTGGCTCTGACCTCGTTATGAAACACGCCTTAGCGGCGCCAGTTACCGCCGGCGTCCGACCACGGTTCGACGTTGAGTGGGCAAGCCCGAGAGGGCAGGGGGGCTGGCCCATCGAGGAGTGACGCGATGCGAAACGGAGTCTGGGTACTGGCCCTGCGGGGAGTGGCCGCGATCGTGTTCGGCCTGCTGGCCCTGCTGTGGCCAGCCGTGACGGCGCTCGCCCTCGCGGTGCTGTTCGGCGCGTACGTGCTGGTCAGTGGAGCGGTGCACCTGGCGGCGGGGTTCAGACTCGGCCAACCTGGCACAGTTCGGGGACTGTTCCTGCTGACCGGTCTGCTCGGCGTGGCGATCGCCCTGGTGACGTTGCTGTGGCCCGCGATCACCGCGTTCGCGCTGGCCATCGTGATCGGCATCTGGGCGATCGTCAACGGCGTACTGGACATCTGGGCGTCGGTCCGCTGGCGTGCCGCGCGGCTGCTCGCGGTGGTCGGCGTCGTGTCGGTGCTGGCCGGGCTGCTCATCCTGTTCCGCCCCGACGTCGGAGCGGTAGTCATAGCGCAGGTGATCGGCGCCTACGCGATCGTGGCCGGCGTGGTGATGCTGGCGGCGGCATGGCAACGCAGGCGCTCTCCGATCAGCGCGGCACGCGCCGCTGGCTGACACGAACGCCACCGATGAGACCACGACTTGGAGGCAGCGTCGCACTTGGCCCCTCAGCGTTGGAGCGGCTCGCTGACCCCCTGATGCAACAGGGGACGGTAGAGCGCGGCGGCGAGCGTGACGAAAACCAGGGCGAAAAGCCCGAACCCGACCGCCAGGCCCACCGACGCCTCCGGGTCACCGTTGACGATCATCACGACCGCCATCGCCGCCAGCGAGACGGCGAGGCAGGTGTAGCCGGTGAGCAGCGCGTACATCATCCGCCCAGGGGGCGTGCCGGAGCAGACCGACGCCGGTGGCGACGGCGGCCGGAACGACGATGCCGAGGTCCATCAGCTTGACCAGCCAGAACGGGGTGGGGCTGGAGGCGTACTCGGTCAGCCGCGCCAGGAGATCAGCATCGGGCGCAGGTGCTGCCCGAGGACGGCCACCGCCAGCAGGCATCATCTGCGCCTGGCCCTTCGCGCAGCCGTAGGTACGGCAGAGCAGTCGGTCGGAGCACCGCGCTAGCTTTGGCCTGGTGGAGAAGGTGGTCGGGCTGACCTCCACCATGGGCGGCACCCAGCGGCTCGCCGCGCGGGCAGGCGTGGGGGCCGGGCGAAGGAGTTCGTGATGACCGGCGAGCGCTACTCGGCCGCCGCGCTCGAACGGTGGAACGTGGTGAACCCGGTGCTTCCCGACGACGGTTTTGACGCGGCCGCGGGCGTTCGCCGCCCAGCTCGCCGCCGGTCCGACCCGCGCCCACGCCGCGCCATGAAGCAGGTGCTCGCCCACTTCGAGCGGGGCGGCGTGCCCGAGGCGAACCGGCACATCACGCAGATCGCCGCCGAGCTGTACCGGACCGAGGACCTCCGTAGCGCAGTGCGCTCCTTCCTCACGGACGGACCGGGTAAGGCGACGTTCACCGGCCGCTGATGGCGCTCCCCGTCCCAGCGTGCCTACCCCGTCCGAGGTGGGTAGGCAGGGGCTTCGCGCAGGGAACCGAGACGTGTACCGGTCAGGAGGCCGTGATGACCGCCAACTGGGACGAGGAGGCTGATCCGCTCCGTCAGCCGCCGGAAGCCGACGCGCTGGAGCAGCAGCAGGACGAGACCGAGGTGGGCCTCCCGGACACGGTCGAGGACGCCGTACCGGAGGCGTCCGACGCGGATCTTGCGAAGCAGGGTGTGCTGGTTCCGGACGATCAGCGCGAGATGCCCAGATCGCTGCCCCCCCGGCGCCAATCAGGCCGACGCCCTCGAACAGCACCAGGAGGTTCCGGTCCCGGAGGAGGACCGCCGGGACTGATCGCCAGGGTCAGGGTGTTCGCCAGGGCCCCCTACGGCGGCGTGAACATCAGGGGTGCCTGCCAGGGCATTCATGGAGGCCGAGGTTGTGGTACCAGCAACCGCCAGACGGCGCGCTCTCAAAGTGCGTGGCCGCGACGGCGTTGCCTTCCCACCGGTTGTCGTGGACCCACCCTGATTCGCAGGTTCCGGTGTCGGTGATCTGTAGGCCGTGGGTCTGGGTCTGGTTGAGCTGGCTGTCCCAGACCCGGTTGTTGTGGATGGTGGGGCGGTACGTGGCGGCCGCCAGGGTGATGCCGGCCCTGGTCGCCGGGGAGGCGGATATCTCGTACCGCGCTCCGGGCGGCGGCGTGCGGTCCGGCCAGGCGGTCAGGGCGCCGGGGCGGCGCGGCGCGAGCACGAGCTTCATCGCGCTGTTGCCCATCACGATGACCTTCTGCCCGTCGGCGGTGATCCATTTGCCCCGGTGTCCGTCTGGTGTCCAGTTCGCCGCGGTATCGGTCAGCGACCGTTCGGTGCAGGAGACGGTGTTGCCGCCGCCGGACGAGGCGGGTGCGACGCGTCGGCCGTTGTTGCGGATGAGGTTTCCGACAATGGACGGGTCGGACAATGAGGAGTCGGCGAGGATGCCCTCGAGGGCGTTGTCCCAGAACTGGTTGTCCTGGATGATCATGTCGGCGGCGGGTACCTGGGGGCCGCCGGCCAGGTTGTGCTGCCAGTAGCCGTAGCGGCCGTTGCGGCTGACGCGGTTGCCTTCGATGGTGTACGGGCCGGGGGTGTTGCCGATCGCGAAGCCGTCCCAGACGTTGTCTTCGATAACGCAGCCGGTCACGATACCGCCCCGCCCCGCAACCCCGGTCGTGCCCAGCGAGGAGACGTCGTAGCCGGCCTGATGGTTGCCGATCATGGTGCAGCCGGAGACGACGAGCCCGTCGGTGCCCCAGTCGGAGATGCCGAACCGGTTGCCTTCCGAGTGGCAGCCGATCACTCCGATCCCGCGCGGCGGTATCCAATCTCTGCCCTGCAGTTCAAAGAAGATGCCGTTGGTGCCGTTGCGGATGGTGGTGCAGGAGGCCACGGTGCATCGCTCGACCGGCCCCCAGCCGCCGACGCCGATCCCGATGCCGGCGCCGCCCATCCACTGGCCGTTCTCCAGCCGCCCGCAGTGCTCGATCAGCAGGTTGTCCACGAACGTGTCCTGCAGGAAGTCGCAGCCGAAACCGGTGGCCGGGATGTCGTGAATGTACAGGTCGTGGAAGCGGCCCCGCAGCACGTACTGGATGCCCAGGCCCTTGGCGAGCACGTCGTACTCGCGCAGGCGCACCCCGGAGCCGTCGATCTCGAAGTGGGCGAAGGTGCAGTCGGCGATGTGGTTGTCGCGGCTGGCGCCGTGCTTCTGCACCGTGAAGTAGGCCAGGGGCGTGGGAGAGGTGCGGTCCCCCGGATTGGCCAGGGCGAACCGGGTGGCGGCGGCGCCCGCCCCGATCAGTGAGACACCGCTTCGCCACACGGTGCCGCGATCCCTGATCGAGTACACCCCGGACGGGCAGTAAATGGTGCGGGGCTGGCCGTCGGCGGCGTAGGCGGCGCCGAGTTGATCGACCAGCCGCTGCAGCGCCGGTTGGTCGTTGGTGGCCCCGTCACCGGCCAGACCATGGACGCGGGCGTTGTTCACGTAGGGGTCCCCCGCGGTGGCCACGGCGGGCCTCGTCGCCCTTGTCGTCCCGGTGCGGCTGACTGGACCCATGCCTTCAGGCTGGCGCATCGGGCTCTCTTAGGTGGCCGGAACGCAGCATTCCCGTCCCGGAAGGGAAACTCTGATCGAGGGCCTGGTTGTGCCAGGGCTGCCACCTTGAGCCGACCCCGTGCGCGGTCCATGATCAGGAAAAGGTCACGCGCAGGGCCCTTGAGCAGGGAAGGGGGTCCGCCGAAGTTCAACAACGCACGCCTGCAGGTGATCCTGGAGATCGCTCGGACGGCACGATCGTCGCCGCCGCCGCCGCCGAGCAGCTGCGGCTGAGCCCGTCCGCGGTCTCCCACCAGCTCGCCACCCTGGAGCAGGAGGCGGGGGTGGCGCTGGTGGACCGGGGGCCGCGCAGCCTACGGCTCACCGTCGCAGGCCAGCGGCTCGCGGACTACGCCCAACAGATCGCCGACCTGATGTCGGCCGCCCGGGACGAGCTTTTCAGCTCACGGCGAGGGTCGGCAGGGACTGCTGCGGATCGGGTTCTTCGCCGCCGCCGGCGGGAGCTGCTGCCGCGCGCGCTGTCCAGCTTCAGCCGGGGCGGCGCCGTTGCGTTATCGGATCGGCGGACGTGTTAAACCCGTGTCGGGTCCGCGGTCAGATCGCTTGGGCGAGCTCGGTGAACGCCGCAGCGACCCGCACAGTGGGCGGGGTGTCTATGGCGAGTTCGTAGTGTCCGCGGCGCAGGTTCTGCATGAACGCGTGTCCGGCGATGATCACCTGCGCGGTCTTGTCCGTTCGTGGCCCGCGCATCGGTCTCAAACGGTGTTTCAACCGGCTGTGATCGGCTTCGATTGGATTGTTCGCGTACCGTTCGACGTGGTGCCACGCGGACGGGATCAGCTTGTCGAGCACGCTGGGGTAGACCGGCGCGGCGTCGGTGACGACCTCGCCGGGTATCACCTTCAGCGTCGACAGCGCTCGTCGAAAGAATCGCCGGGCCGCGCCGGCGTCGCGGCAAGCCGAGACCAGCACGTGGATCACCTGCCCGTACTGGTCGACCGCCCGGTCCACGTACCGCCACACACCGTTTCACCTTGACGTACGTTTCATCAACGAACCACCCGTCGGCTGGTGAGTGCCGGCAGAAGCGCGCGGCGTCGGCCAACAGCGGCGTGAACCGCTGCACCCAGCGGTAGACGGTGACGTGATCGACCTCGACCCTGCGCTCGACAAGTAGTTCCTCAACGTCCCGATAGGACAGGTCGTAGCGCAGATACCAGCGGACCGCGACCACGATCACCTCCCGCGGAAACCCCAAGCCAGCGAAAGCCGACCTCGGAGGCAGCCACGGGTCAGGAGGTCGGGTCGACGGCCTTACTGCTCAGGTCTGCCTCGATCTTGCCGACGCTCAACGCAACAGACCCAGTGTGGACACGGCGGGAAGTCTCATCGCCATGACCTGGTTTGACCTGTTCCGCCATGCCGGGGGCGACGTCCAGGCGGTGACCGCCGTTGACCCTCGACTCACGTCCCAACGGGCACGCGGCCCGTTCATGAACCCTCACCCCGCAACCGGGCTCGTGCCTGCTTGACCAACTCGGCGTACTGCGGCGAGAACGGCTCGACCAGCTCCCGTTCCAGTAGGCAGGTGAGGTTCCACAGCGCCCGTTGCTCCGCCTGGTCCTCGACCAGGTCAGCGAAGTCGTTGGTCATCTCGTCGGTGCGATACAGCCACTCGAACAGAACCAGCGCCTCGTCGCGACTGAGCCGCAAGACCACCTCGTCCTCTGCCACGCCAAGCAGCGTACGGACACCTTCGGTTTGGAAGGACGAAGATCACGACCGACAAGGACCAGGTGGCCAGTCAGCGACGGAAGCACGTGACCGTTGGTGCCCCCTGGTGACCGTCCGGGGTACCGGCTACTGGCACGTGGATGGCACGGCGACCTACGCATTACGAGATCAGATTGCCCGCCCCGCCGACCAGAGTCGAAGCAAAGTTAGTTGATCTTCGTTTGGCCTGGTGGGGCAGGTGTTTCGCGGGTCGGTCCAGGGGCGGTTGAACGGACGCGGCCTTCCTGAGTAGACGATAACGGTTCTTCACGCCAGTCGTCGTCTGCAAAGAAAGGCCGCTCGTGTCAGTCTCCCATGCTGTCGTCGGTGTCGTCACGGATGAGGGTGGGGAGGTCGACACCGGGCAGATGGCGGCGCTCGCGGCCATGTTCGGGCAGGTCAACGATCCGCGTAAGGCACGGGGCGTGCGTCATCGGCTCGCGGCGGTGTTGACCGGGGTGACGCTGGCGCTGTTGTGCGGAGCGCGGAACTTCCGGCAGGCCGCCGACCGGATGGCCGAGTTGTCGCAGCCGTTGCTGGCCGCGGCGGGTGCCCGCCGGCATCCGGTGCTCGGGTTCCGGATCGCGCCGGGTCGGGACACGCTGCGCCGGCTGGTCGAGGCGGTCGACGCATCGGTGGTGGACCGCCTCGTCTGCGCCTGGCTGGCCGAACGGCTCGACGGCCCCGCCGGGGTCGGTCTGTCGCTGGACGGCAAGACCGTCCGGCACTCGGGCGGCGGCACCGGCATCGACGTGCAGTTGTTCTCCGCGATGCGGCATGACACCGCAGTGGTCATCGCCCAGATCCAGGTCCCGGCCGACACCACCGAGGTCACCCAGATCGAAGCCCTGCTCGACCCGATCGACATCACCGGCATGGTGATCACCGCGGATGCCGCGCATCCCAGCAGCGGCACCGCCGCCTACCTATGCGGACGCGGCGCGGACTACGTGTTCACCGTGAAAGGCAACAGGCCCGCGCTGCTGGCCGCGATCACCGACCGGTTACCGACGGCGACAGCGGCGACCAGCGCCCACACCGAACGCCGCAGCGGCCACCGGATCACCCGCACCATCTGGGTCACATTCGCCAGGGACATCGGCTTCCCCGGCGCGGCCATGGTCTTCCGGCTCCGCCGCGACGTGTACGCCCCGGACGGCCAGTGGGTCAGCAATCAGATCGTCCACGGCGTCACCAGCCTGACCAGCACAGCAGCCGAGATTGCCGCCCACGTACGCACCCACTGGTGGATCGAAAACAAGATCCACTGGGGGCGGGACGTCCTGTTCGGCGAGGACACCCATCACGCCTGGCTCGGCAACGTCGCCCACGCCATGGCCACCCTACGCGACCTCACGATCGCCCTGATCCGACTTGCCGGATACTCCAGGATCAAGCAGGTCATGGAACGCCACCACGCCGACAAGATGCTCATCCCCGCCCTGCTCAACGCATCCCGGCCATGATCAACCGACTTTGCTTTGGCTCTGCCCCGCCGACCTAGTCACCTGGTGGTCTAGCAGCGGAAATACCTTCCGCCATCTCTCACCGCTCCCCCACTGTCCGTGGGTCTCTTGCGGACTGAATGCGGACCATCTCGGGAACGGTTCGCCGCGCACCGAATCGTCCCGCCCGTACCATCCCGGCATGGTTCAGACGAGCGATTACTTGACCATCGAGCCCAAGATTCTCTACTTCGGTACGCCTGTAGCGCTGTTGAGCACCGAAAATGAGGATGGGACGAGCAACCTCGCGCCCATGTCGTCGGCCTGGCCGCTCGGCCTGGCCGCTCGGCCAGGTCGTGGTGCTCGGCCTCGGGTCGGAGGGGCAGACCGCCCGCAACCTGCGCGAGCGGCCGGACCTCGTGATCAACCTGCCGAGCGGGGAGCAGTGGCCGGCGGTGGAGCGCCTCGCTCCGCTCACTGGCCGCGACCCAGTTCCAGATCACAAGCGGGGCGCGTTCCGGTACGAGCCGGCGAAGTTCGCCGCCGCCGGGCTGTGTCCGGAGCCGGCCGAGTTGGTACGACCGCAGCGGGTCGCGGAGTGCCCGCTCCAACTGGAGGCGCGGGCCGTACGGATCAACCCCGACCTACACGGCGATTTCCTGATCGTCGAGGCGCACGTGCTCCGCGTGCACGCGGATCCCGCCATCGTCGTGCCCGGTACGGACAACGTCGCCCCCACCGCATGGCGCCCGCTGATCTACAACTTCCGGCACTACTTCGGCCTCTGCCCTGAACTTGGGCACACCTTCCGATCGGAGATGCCGCGATCTTCTACCTGGTGCGGGGCGGGATCGCGCGGCGGCAACTGCCGGTCGGGTTCCTGCCGCCGACCACCGTCTACGACCGGCTCCGCGCCTGGGCCAAGGCCGGCGTGTGGCAGGCCATCCATGACGCGCTACGTGACCTGGTGCGCGTCTACGAGGGCCGCGACCCGCGGTACACCGGCTGCTGGCCCGGCTCCGCGAACGCTTCACCACCATCGCCCTGGTCTGGGCCGATGCCGGATACTCCGGACGGATGCTCGTCTGGGCCCGCAACGTCCTGCACCTGACCGTCCAGATCGTCAAACGCAGCGAGCCAGGCTTCGTTGTCCCGCCCCGCCGGTGGGTGGTAGAGAGAACGTTCGCCTGGATCAGCAAGCATCGCCGCTGCGTACGCGACTATGAGACCAAGCCCGACCACCACGAGGCCATGATCTACATCGCCATGATCTGACAATGTCACGCCGACTCGCCCGCACCGGCGACTGGTAACCCAAGTTTCCGGACGCTCACTAAATGTGACCAAGGGTGGCGACCCCGCTGGTTGATCTTTCCTTGTGGTTCGTCCGGCATATGGGCATGGCGGCTACCCGGCGAGTGGCGGGTTCCTCGGGGAACGGGTCGTCGGGCGGAACGGGTGAGGCGGGCGGGGACGTGTAGCAGCCGGTGACGCGGTGTTGTGGAGGTGGGCGATGGCGGACGAGGTATCGGTCAATCTGCGGGGCAGCGCCGTCGTCGTCGCGCAGGATCTCCCAGCACAGTGTCCGGCCGCTGCCGTCCAATGGTGATCTCGACCGAATGGTGTGTTCTTCACTGAAGCTCCCGGGCGCCCGGTATCGGCTTCAACCGATCTAGGTCATGTGCAGCGGTGCCCGCGAGGGCCTCGACCCGGGCGCCGCGGAAGCGCACTCCATGCAGTGCCAGGCGGCGGAGATCCTCAGGTAGGTGTGGGCGCACGGCCAGAGTGTCGGGCTCCGGATCGATGCCGAGCATCATGCGGAGCAGCATCATCGGCGCACCGGCGGCCCATGCCTGCGGGGAGCAGGCGGTGGGGTAAAGCACGGGCACCAGGGTGCTTTCTCGTGGGTAGCCTGCGAGCGCCTCGGGCAGTCGATGGCGCAGATGATGGCCGGCCTGCAACAGCCCCATCGCGAGTTGGTTGGCCTCGTCGCGGTGTCCGTACCGGGCAAGCCCGGCTGCGGCGATCGCGGTGTCGTGCGGCCAGACGGTGCCGTTGTGGTATTCGAGGGGGTTGTAGGCTGGCTGCTCGTCAGCGAGCGTGCGCACGCCCCATCCGGTGAACATCCGGGGCCCGCAGAGCAGCGCGGCGAGCGCGTCAACGCGTTCGGGCGGCACGATCCCGCTCCACAGCAGGTGTCCGATGTTAGAGGTCAACGTGGTCACCGGCTTCTTGTCCCCGTCCAACGCGAGTGCGTAATAGCCGAGGTCGGGTAGCCAAAAGTCGGCGTTGAACCGGCGATAGAGTTCCTCGGCGTCGCGTTCCAGACGCTCGGCGAGGTCGGGGTCGTGCCAAATCTCCCGCGCGAGCCGCGCCGTGCGGCGGCGCGCGTCGTAGGCATAGCCCTGAATTTCGCAGGTGGCCCGGGGAAGCTTGGCGAGGCTGCCGTCGGGGTGGACCACCGAGTTCCAGGAGTCCTTCCAGCATTGGTTGACGAGACCGCTGCGCGGGTTGCGAGTCTGGTATTCGATGTAGCCGTCGTGGTCGAGATCGCCGTACGTCTCCAGCCACCGCAACGCCGCGCGGGCCGCAGGCTGGAGGTCATGGACGGTCTGCGTGTCACCGGTCCACCGTTCGTACTCGTCCAGGACGATCAGGAACAGCGGCGTCGTGTCAGCGGCGCCGAAGTACGGGGACTGCGGACGCTCGCCGAAATGGGCGAGCTCCCCGTTGCGCAGTTCGTGCAGGATCTTCCCCGGTTCGGCATCGCGGTGGTCGTCCTCATGGATCGCCTGCCGCTCGGCGAGTGCCCGCAAGGTCGTACGGGCCAGTTCGGGGTGGAACGGCAGCATCTGATAGCTGACTAGGAGGCTATCGCGGCCGAACACCGCCATGAACCAGGGCAGCCCGGCGGCGGGCAGAGAGGCTTTATCTCCGGCGAAGGGGTAGAACCTCAACGCGGCGAGGTCGAGAAGACTGCGGTGGTAGATGTGCAGCAAGTCGTCCCAATCCGTGTCCAAGATGGGTGACTCATCCAGCCATTCTCGAATGCTGCAAGGCATGTCCGGGCAGTGGGGGTGGCGCTCTAGCGCCACGTTCACCTCGACCCCAACCCGGATCTGGATGTCGGTGGCCCACTCTTGTCCAGGTGGTAGCTCGTGTCGGAAGGTGAGCGACTCCTCGGTAACGAAGGCGCCGGGGGCGTCGATGTGGGTTTCGCGGCAGAAGTCGGCGCGGCTGTAGCCCAAGGTGATCCCGCCGTCGCGCCGATGGCGGTACAGATGGCCGGTCTTTGACATCTGGTCCTTGACGTCGAAGATGTCGGCGAAGTCGGCGTCGAATATCATCGTGAGTTCGAACGCGACCGGCGTGTTGCCGAAGTTGTGGACCGTGATGCGCTCCTGCATGCCAGTCGCCACGGCACGGCGGCGGGTGACCGACAGCGACGGGTTCCGGTAGATCGTTCCGGTCGGCTCGATCAGAAAGAAAACAACTTCGTCGTACTCAAGGTTGTCCGCGCTCAGCGCCTCCATTTGGTGGCCGTTGAGGCGCAGTTGCCACCGCGATAAGTGCCGCATGTCGCGATAGAACAGCCCGTCCGGGACGTTGGCGGCCGGGTTGATGTCACCCTGCCGGTCGCTTACAACGAAGGCGTTTCCCTGCAGGATATTGATCTCGTCGAGCCGCACGCTTCCCCTCCGCTCTGGCCACACGAGCCGCCGCCGCTGGCCAACCCAGGGCTTGGTGGTGGTTACCCTTCTGGGTGTGGTTACACCACGGCTTCCGAATCGGAGTGTTAGGCGGATACGGGACAATTCACCCACCGCCAGCCTCGGCCCTTCCGAAGGGGCGGCAAGTGAGGGTGGCGAGGTGGTCGGCCACCACGGTCGCTTCGACCTGCGCGCACAGCACGCCGAGCTTGACCTGTGCATACGCGGGGCTTGACGCGGCGGTCGGCGCCGGGGCGCTATCGCTGGAGCATCACCGCCACATCGGTCGCGACCCGGCCCGGATCGTGGCCGGCCTGCCCGCGGCGCAGCGGAGCCAGCGCCTCCGCGTAGCCGGCGGACAGCGCAGTCACTTCGACCCTGGCGTGCTCCAGCGCGGTGCCTCCCGGTCACCGGCCACCCGGTCAACGACCGGGCGGCCAGGGAGACTCTCCGGGCCCGGTTCGGCCACGCCGTGCACCCGGATCTCCGTCGTCCCCACTCCGTACCACCAATCTTCTCGTCGCTGGACGGGCGCGGATACCCGCCGACCGGGCCGGTACGCCCCCACCGCGGCCCCTACCGCTGCGGAGAAAGCTGGGGCACGACGCGGACCAGCGCTGGTCCGCTCATATAAAGGACTCCGGTGCTTGATCAGCCGGGTGGTCCTGAGAGGGCGTTTGATTTACGCCTTTTGCGTCTTGCAGGGTTAGTAGGTGCCTCGCCAAGTTGGCGTGGTTTCGTCTGTTATGCGTTTGGCAAGGTTGTCGATCGAGGCAATGTGGATCATGGCT
>NZ_JAETXL010000021.1:0-30812 GCF_016774385.1 Micromonospora fiedleri | reverse complement strand
CGGTTGACGTACAGGATCGCGTTGAAGATCTCCCGCAATTCCACGGTGGCCGGCTGGCCGGTGGGCCGCCGGTCGAGTCGGGCCTGCCGCCAAGCGCTCAGTGTTGGCTCGATCAGCGCCCAGCGGGCATCGGACAGGTCGCTCGGGTAGGCCTTCCGCTTACTCATGGCGCACCGTTTACACCAGACCGAGTCGCCGGCCCTGCATTCGTCCAACGTGGAGAGTCAATAAGATTTTTAGACTAGACGGAATCTAGAGCCTATTTGTGAGATAAGCGGACACCCTGATCACGGATCCAGCGACCTCGAATACTCGCTTATCCCTGCGAATCGCCCCTAAAGCCGCCACGCTTAAAGCCGGCAAACAGCTACGAACTCTGCCTGAATGCCCTCTAACTGGGCGTTTTGATCTCGTCCGCGTGGGATTAGCGTCATTTGGCTGGCAGCCTGCCGGGCCGGCAGCGCCGCCGACTCGTGGCTATCGGCACTGTTTGACCCGACTGATGCCGCAGCGATATGCCAGCTTCATTCCGCGGAACGTGTCTGGTTCAGAAAAGCCCTCATATCGTCGGACTACGGGTGCGATCCACCACAGCTCGTCCACAGTAGAGCTATGGCATGGCCGAGCGACCTGCCTACCCCTCCGACCTGTCCGACGCCCGCTGGGCGCTGATCGCACCACGGTTGACCGCCTGGCGCCAGGCCCGCACCGACGCCGGTGTCGGCGGACGTACCGCCAGCCACGACCTGCGGGAAATCTTCAACGCCATCCTGTACGTCAACCGCACCGGCATCGCCTGGCGCTACCTGCCCCACGACTTCCCGCCCTGGCAGACCGTCTACGGCTACTTCACCGCCTGGACCACCGACGGCATCTTCACCCACCTCAACTACCAACTCACCGGCCTGGCCCGCACCAAGGCCGGACGCGCCGCGCACCCGTCAGCCTGCGTCATCGACACCCAGAGCGTGAAGACCTCCACCAACGCACCCCTGCCCACCCAGGGCATCGACGCCGGCAAGAAGATCGTCGGACGCAAACGCGGCATCGTCACCGACACCCTCGGCCTACTCCTCGCCGTCGTCGTCACCGCCGCCAGCGCCAGCGACAACACCATCGGCATCAACCTGCTCGACCAGGCCAAAGCCACCTACCCGACCCTGACCAAGACCTGGGTCGACGCCGGCTTCAAGAACAAGGTCATCGAACACGGCGCCACCCTCGGCATCGACGTCGAAGTCGTCACCAAAGACCCGCAGATCCGAGGGTTCTCGGTGGTCAAACGCCGCTGGGTCGTCGAACGCAGCCTCGGCTGGATCATGCTGCACCGCCGACTGGCCCGCGACTACGAAGCCCTACCCGACAACTCCGCCAGCATGATCCGCATCGCGATGATCGACAACCTCACCAAACGCGTCACCAACGAAACCACCCCAACCTGGCGAGACATCTGAAGACGGCATCACTCACAAAATACGTGAATCAGACGCCCTCTAAGGGAAAGCGCGCACGGACCGTGCCGCTGATCGAAGAGGTACGGCCGATCGTCGCTCACCGCCTGGACGCCGTGTCCAAACCCGATTCCCGACTGTTCACCGGGCCGCGCGGTGGCCGGATCAGCACCGCCGTGCTCCGCGACGCGACGCATTGGGATGAGGTGGTCACCAAGCTCGGATACGAACACCTACGCCGACACGACCTACGGCACACCGGCCTCACATGGATGGCCGACGCAGGCATACCGGTCCACGTCCTACGGAAGATCGCCGGACACGGATCACTGACCACCACCCAGCGCTACCTACACCCCGACCGGCAGTCGATCACCGACGCCGGAACGGCCCTCAGCGCCCACTTGAAGGCCCGCCGGTCCCCAAGTGGTCCCCAGCTACGCGCCGTCTAGATCAGCAAATCCCCACTGCCCAGATACGAATTAGAGGCCGTTGACCAGGGTTTTCACCCCGGTTGACGGCCTCTTTTCGTGCTGTCGGGACGGCCGGATTCGAACCGACGACCCCTTGACCCCCAGTCAAGTGCGCTACCAAGCTGCGCCACGTCCCGTTGCCACCGCCAGACCTTGCCCGCGGCAGCCGGTACAGCTTAGCGCAGCTTCTCCCATCCGTCGCACAGCCCCCACCCCCACAGCGCCGCCCCGACGACCAGCTCACCACCCCTAAAGCATCCTAGGAAGACAGGATCAATGAGGCGGGCCCGGGTGCGGAGGCAAGCGCCTCGCGACCCGGGCCCAGGGTGAAACAGGATCAGCCGTGCGCCTTGCCTCGGCCGCCGGGGCCGAGCTTCTTGCGGGGGCGTACCGAGATCTCAATGGGGCTGCCCTCGAAGCCGAACTCCTCGCGCAGCTTGCGCTCGACGAAGCGTTGGTAGCCGGCGTCCAGCGGCCCGGTGGTGAACAGCACGAACCGTGGCGGGGCCACGCCGGCCTGGGTGGCGAACAGGATCCGCGGTGCCCGTCCCCCGCGTACGGGGTGCGGGGTGGCCTGGACCAGGGCGGTGAGCCAGGCGTTGAGCTGCGCGGTGGGGATGCGCGTCTCCCAGCTGTCCAGCGCCCGGTGCAGGGCGGCGGCGAGCTTGTCGACGGCCCGGCCGGTCATCGCCGACAGGTTCAGCCGGATCGCCCACGGGATGCGGCGCAGTTCCCGGTCGATCTCCTTGTCCAGGTAGTACCGACGGTCGGCGTCGACCAGGTCCCACTTGTTGAAGGCGATGACCATGGCCCGGCCGGCCTCGGTGACCATGGACAGGATCCGCTGGTCCTGTTCGCTGATCGGTTCGCTGGAGTCGAGCAGCACCACCGCCACCTCGGCGGCCTCGATCGCGGCGGCGGTACGCAGGCTGGCGTAGTACTCGGTGCCGCTGGCCTTGCCGACCCGCTTGCGCAGCCCGGCGGTGTCCACCAGGTGCCAGGTTTCGCCGCCGATGGTGACCAGGCTGTCCACCGGGTCGACGGTGGTGCCGGCGACGGCGTCGACCACCGCGCGTTCCTCGCCGGAGAAGCGGTTGAGCAGGCTGGACTTGCCGACGTTGGGTCGGCCGACCAGCGCCACCCGTCGTGGGCCACGCGGGCGGTTCTCCACGATCTTCGGTGCCTCGGGCAGCGCGGCCATGATGGCGTCGAGCAGGTCACCGGAACCACGGCCGTGCAGCGCCGAGATCGGGTGCGGTTCGCCGAGGCCGAGCGACCACAGCGAGGTGGCCTCCAGCTCGATGTTGGCGTTGTCGGCCTTGTTGGCGACCAGGATGACCGGTTTGGCGCTGCGCCGCAGCATCTTCACCGCCGCCTCGTCGACGTCGGTGGAGCCCACCGTCGCGTCGACCACGAACACCACCACGTCGGCGGTGGCCACGGCCGTCTCGGCCTGCGCGGCGATGGCCGCGGCCCGGTCCTTGGCGTCGGGTTCCCAGCCGCCGGTGTCGACCACGGTGAAGGACCGGCCGGACCACTGTGCGTCGTACGGGATCCGGTCGCGGGTCACCCCGGGTACGTCCTCGACGACCGCCTGCCGGCGGCCGATGATCCGGTTGACGAGTGTGGACTTGCCGACGTTGGGTCGGCCGACCACGGCGACCACCGGTTGCGGGCCGCTCGGCTCCTCGGTGTCGAGGTCCGGTTCCCGCAGTTCTACCCAGCCGTCGTCGTTGCTCACGCCACGCCCCGCTCGGTGAGCAGTTCACGCAGTCGGGCCACGACCTCGTCGATGCCCAGTTCGGTGCTGTCGAGCACCACGGCGTCGGCGGCCTGGGCGAGCGGGTCGGCCTTGCGGGTCGAGTCCAGCTGGTCACGGCGGGCCAGGTCGGCGGCGGTGGCGGCGACGTCGGCGGCGTTCTCGGCGCTGCGGCGGGCGGCCCGCGCGGCCGCCGAGGCGGTGAGGTAGACCTTCAGGTCGGCGTCGGGGGCCACCACGGAACCGATGTCGCGGCCCTCGACCACGATCCGACCCGCCTTGTCGATCATGTCTCGCTGGCGGGCGACCAGCAGCGCCCGCACCGCCGGTACGGCGGCCACTGCGGACACGGCGGCGGTCACGTCGGCGCCACGGATCTCGGTCTCGACGTTCACCCCGTCGGCGGTGACGGCGTAGCCGGCCGGGTCGGTGCCGATGCGCAGGTCGACCTCGCCGGCGACCTTGGCCACGGCGTGCGCGTCGTTCAGGTCGACACCGGAGCGCAGCACCGCCCAGGTGATGGCCCGGTACATCGCGCCGGTGTCCAGGTAGCGGGCGCCCAGGCTGGTCGCGAGCCGTCGCGAGACGGTGGACTTACCCGAACCGGACGGCCCGTCCACAGCGACGACGCAGCGCCCGACCGGTATGTTTTCTCCCACCGTTGTCCTCCTCAGCCCGTACCTCACGATCCGCCGTCAGCGGCGGACGCGAGCGGTTGCCAGCTATGTCCCATCATGCCCGGCGCCGAACCCCACGGCCCGCCGGGCCGTCCGCGAGCCTACCCTCAGCGGTACCCGCCACCGCGCGGTCAGTCACCCACGGCCTTGAACAGGGCGGCGACCTCCGCGTTGGTCAGCCTTCGGGTCCGCCCGCTGCGCAGGTCGCCGAGCCGGATCGGCCCGATGGCGGTACGCACCAGCCGGCTCACCGGGTGCCCCACCTCGGCGAGCAGCCGCCGGACGATGTGCTTGCGCCCTTCGTGCAGGCTCAGCTCCACCTGGGCGGTACGCCCCAGACTGTCCACCACCCGGAACGCGTCGACGCTCACCGGCCCGTCCTCCAGCTCGACGCCGGCGGCCAGCCGCTTGCCGAGGTTGCGCGGAATCGGCCCGGCCACCTCACACAGGTAGGTCTTCTGCACCCCGTAGGAGGGGTGCATCAGCCGGTGCGCGAGAGTGCCGTCGTTGGTGAGCAGCAGCAGGCCCTCGCTGTCCGCGTCGAGCCGCCCGACGTGGTAGACCCGCTGCTCGACCCGGTTGCTGAGGAAGTCGGCCAGCGCGGTGCGGCCCTTCTCGTCGGCCATGGTGGAGACCACGCCGCGGGGCTTGTTCATGGCCAGGTACACCAGCCGGGTGTCGGCCTGCAGCCGTTCACCGTTGACGTGGATGACGGCGGTGGCGGGGTCGACCTTGTCGCCGAGCTGCGCCACCCGCCCGTTGACCGTCACCTTCCGCCGGAAGATCAGGTCCTCGCAGGCCCGCCGGGAGCCGACACCGGCGGCGGCGAGCACCTTCTGGAGGCGTTCGGGGCCGGTGTAGACGGGCGCGTCGGGTGAGGGGGTGCGGTTATCGCGAGGCATCGGCAAGCTCTTCTACGTCGTCGGGGAGGAACGGGGCCAGCGGCGGCAGGTCGTCGAGGCTGTTGAGGCCGAGTTTCTCCAGGAACATCGTGGTCGTCCGGTACAGGTACGCCCCACTGTCGGACTCGGTGCCACACTCTTCGACCAACCCCCGGGAGACCAGGGTACGGATCACCCCGTCGCAGTTGACACCGCGGATGGCGGAAATGCGCGACCGGGTCACCGGCTGCTTGTACGCCACCACGGCCAGGGTCTCCAGGGCGGCCTGGGTGAGGCGCACCGACTGCCCGTCCAGGATGAACCGCTCCACGTAGCTGGCGTATTCCGGCCGGGTGTACAGCCGCCATCCGCCGGCCGCCCGGCGCAGGTCGAAGCCGTGCCCGGCGGCGGTGTAGCCGGCGGCGATGTCGTCGAGCATCGGTCCGATGCGTTCGGCGGGCTGTTCCAGCACCTGGGCCAGTGTCAGCTCGCTGACCGGCTCGTCCACCACCAGCAGGATGGCCTCCAGCGCGCCGCGCAGTTCGGTGTCGTCGAGCAGCGGCGTCGGCTCGGGTGCCGGCTTGGCCCGCCCGGACCGCTGCTTGCGCCCCCCACCGGCATCCCCGACCGCCGCCCCGACCCGCTCACCGGCCGCCTGCCCGTCGGCACCCGGTTCACCGACCGGAAGCGTCACCGGCACACCCGCTGCCTGCTCGTCAGCACCCGGTTCAACGGCCGGAAGCGTCAACGATGCATCCGTTGCCTGTTCGTCGGCAGCCTGTTCACCGACCGGAAGCGCCAGCGACGCATCTGCTGCCTGCTCGTCGGCAACCTGTTCACCGGCTGGACGTGTCACCCGCAGGCCGGACGCCTGCCCGTCGCCGGCAGGCAACGGGTTGTCGCCAGCGCCCTGTTGCGGCGGCTCGGTCGGGCTCTGCGGGCCGGGCTCATCCGTGTCGTCCACGGCATCGTCGGTGGGCCGCGCCTGGGCAGGCACTGTGGTGGCGGTCTCGGCGGGTGGGGCGGGCCGCTGCCAGGGTGGGATCCAGGCGGCTGCCTGGTCGGCCAGCGAATCCCGGCGTTCCTCGTGACTCATCCGGCTTGCTCCTGCCTCGTTGCCGTCCCGTCAGCGCCTGCTTCACTTCCCGACGCCGGCCCCGCATCCGTCACCGTGTCGACCACCGACGCAGGTCCTGAGTCCGTCACCGTGTCGACCACCGGCGCGGCTTCCGAATCCGTCACCGTCTCGACAACCGACGCGAGCCCCGTCACCGTCTCGACCGACCCCGGATCCGTCTCAGCGGCCGAGGTCGTCGCCGGCTCGGCGGGGGCGCCGGCGTACTCGTCGATGGTCAGGGCCGGTCCGCCGTCGGCGGGTCCGGTCCAGCGTACGGTCAACTCCTCCAACGCCTGTTCCTGCACGAAGGCCACCACCCCCTGCCGGTACAGCTCCAGCAGGGCGAGGAAGCGGGCCACCACCTCCAGGGTGGCCTCGCAGTCGGCGCAGAGCAGGGAGAAGGTGGCGGTGCCGGCGCGGCGCAGTCGTTCGGCGATGATCCCGGCGTGTTCCCGGACACTGACCCGGACCATGTGCACGTGGGCGATGGAGACCTCGGGGATCGGTTTCGGGGTCATCGCCTTCACGGCCAGCTTGAGCAGGCGTTGCGGGCCGATGCCGAGCACCAGGTCGGGCAGGGCTTCGGCGAAGCGGGGTTCCAGGGTCACCGCGCGCGGGTAGCGGCGCCCGCCGACCTCCTCCAGCGCCGCGATGTGCGCCGCCGCCTCCTTGTACGCCTTGTACTGCAGCAGCCGGGCGAAGAGCAGGTCCCGCGCCTCCAGCAGGGCGAGGTCCTCCTCGTTCTCCACCTCGGCGGAGGGCAGCAGCCGGGCGGCTTTCAGGTCGAGCAGGGTGGCGGCGATGAGCAGGAATTCGCTGGCCTCGTCGAGGTCCCAGTCGTCACCCATGGCCCGGATGTAGGCGATGAACTCGTCGGTGACCTGGTGCAGGGCGACTTCAGTGACGTCCAGCTTGTGCTTGCCGATCAGTTGCAGCAGCAGGTCGAACGGGCCGGTGAAGTTGGCCAGCCGTACGGTGAACTTGCCGGTGTCGGCACCGTCGACCGCGTCCGGATCGGCCACCGGCGTCTGGTCGTCCGCAGCGGCGGGGTCGAGGGGCGGGGCGGTCACGCCGACGACCGTAGTCCACGGCCTGGCCACGGGATTGCGGAGCCTACCGCTCCGCCTGCGCGGCGATCACCTCGCGGGCGAGCTGGCGGTAGTTGCGGGCTCCGGAGGAGGCCGGGTCGAGGGTGGTGATCGGGGCGCCGGCGACGGTGGACTCGGGGAACTTCACGGTCTTGGTGATCACCGTCTGGTAGACCTTGTCGCCGAATGCCTCCACCACCCGTTGCAGCACCTGCCGGCAGTGGGTGGTGCGGCTGTCGTACATGGTGGCGAGGATGCCTTCGAGTTCCAGGTCGAAGTTGAGCCGCTCGCGGACCTTGTCGATGGTGTCCAGCAGCAGCGCCACCCCGCGCAGGCTGAAGAACTCGCACTCCAGCGGGATGAGCACGCCGTGCGCGACGGTCAACGCGTTGATCGCCAGCAGCCCCAGGGAGGGCTGGCAGTCGATCAGGATGTAGTCGTACTCCTTGCGGACGCTGCGGAGCACCCGCGCCAGGGCCATCTCCCGGGCGACCTCGTTGACCAGTTGGATCTCGGCGGCGGAGAGGTCGATGTTGGCGGGCAGCAGGTGCAGACCGGCCACGTCGGTCTTGATCAGGACGTCCTCGGCGGTGACGTCGTCCTGCATCAGCAGGTTGTAGACCGACAGGTCCAGGTTGTGCGGGTTGACCCCCAGGCCGACCGAGAGGGCGCCCTGCGGGTCGAAGTCGACGAGCAGCACCTTGCGGCCGTACTCGGCCAGCGCGGCACCCAGGTTGATGGTCGTGGTGGTCTTGCCGACGCCACCCTTCTGGTTGGCCATCGCGATGATCCGCGCCGGGCCGTGCCGGTCGGTGGGCATCGGCTCGGGGATGGGCTTGCGCATCGTGTAGGCGGCCGGGTCGGCGGGCCCCAGGTCCGCACCGAGGGCATTCTGCTGTTCGCGGAGCTCCGACGTCCAGGTCTCGGCACGGTCACCGTTGCCAGCCATGTCCTCGTTGCCCCCTCCCGACGACCATCCGGCGTCGGAGCCGCCCGACGTCCTTTGCGGCGCCGCTGCACACCCCGGTCATCTCACCGCCAAGGCTGCGCTGCCGACTGTACGCCACCGGCGAGCAGGGCGTTCGGCACCCGCTCGGCGTGTCGGCCAGCGGCACCGACCAGGGCCGCTCAATCGCGGGCACGTGGGTGGGCGGTGGCGTAGACCTCGCGCAGCCGGTCGACGGTGACCAGAGTGTAGACCTGGGTGGTGGTGACCGAGGCATGCCCCAGCAACTCCTGCACCACCCGCACGTCGGCGCCGCCGTCGAGCAGGTGGGTGGCGTACGAGTGGCGCAACGTGTGCGGGGAGACCGCCTGCGGCCCGTCGACGGGCAGAGCGGCGCGTTCGGCGGCGCGGCGCAGGATCATCCAGGCACCCTGGCGGGTCAACGGACCACCCCGGGAGTTGAGGAAGACCCTCGGGGTGCCGCGGCCGGCGGCGACCAGCCCGGGTCGGGCCCGGACCAGGTAGGCGCCCAGCGCCTGCATGGCGTACCCACCGATGGGCACCAGGCGGTCCCGTCCGCCCTTGCCGCGCAGCTGCACCACCGCGTCGGTGCGGTCCACATCGTCCACCGCGAGGCCGACGGTCTCGGAGATGCGGGCGCCGGTGCCGTACAGGAACTCCAGCAGTGCCCGGTCGCGCAGCGCGAGCGGCGCGGTGTCCCCGGCGGCCTGCACCGGCCCGGCGGCGTCCAACAGTCGGACCACGTCGTCCAGCGACAGGGCGCGCGGCAGCCGGCGCGGCGGGGTGGGCGGCCGCACGTCACGGCTCGGGTCGGCGGCGGCGAGGCCCTCGCGCAGCGCGAACCGGTGCAGGCCCCGCACGGCGCTGGCGGCGCGGGCGGCCGACGACGCGGCCAGCGGCGGATGCCCGTCGTCACCGGCGCGCAGCCGGGCCAGGTGGCGTTCGATCTCGCCGGCGGGGACGGCGGCGAGATCGCTCACCCCGGCGGCGGCCAGGCTGTTCAGGTAGCGGTCCAGGTCCCGGCGGTAGGCCACCAGGGTGTTCGCGGCCAGGCCACGTTCGACGGTGAGGTGGTCCAGGTAGCCGCGCAGGGCGCGGCGCAGAGCCGGCGCGGGCTGGTGGCCCGTGCCGGCTCCGTCCGCTGCGGCGGTCGGGGTGCGGCCGGTCAGGCCAGCACCTCGGCCAACGGGGTGGTCGGCAGGTCGTGTGCCTCCGCGACCGGGCCGTACACGACCTGTCCGTCGTGTGTGTTCAGGCCCAGCGCCAGCGCCGGATCGCGGCGGGACGCCTCACGCCAGCCGTGGTTGGCCAGCTCCAGCGCGTACGGCAGGGTGACGTTGGTCAGTGCGTACGTGCTGGTGTTCGGTACTGCGCCGGGCATGTTCGCCACGCAGTAGAAGATCGAGTCGTGCACCTTGTAGACCGGGTCGGCGTGCGTGGTGGGCCGCGAGTCCTCGAAGCAGCCGCCCTGGTCGATCGCGATGTCGACGAGCACGCTGCCGGGCTTCATCCGGGAGACCAGTTCGTTGGAGATGAGCTTGGGGGCCTTCGCGCCGGGCACCAGCACCGCGCCGATGACCAGGTCCGCGTCCAGCACCGCCCGCTCGATCTCGTACGCGTTGGAGGTGACGGTCTGCAGGTGGCCCCGGTAGATGGCGTCGGCCTGCCGCAGCCGGCCGACGTTCATGTCCAGCAGCAGCACCTCGGACTGCAGGCCCAGCGCGATCGCGGCGGCGTTCATGCCGGAGACACCGGCGCCGATGACGACGGTCTTGGCCGCGTAGACGCCGGAGACGCCGCCGGGCAGCACGCCCCGACCCCCGCCGGTACGCATCAGGTAGAAGGCGCCGACCTGCGGGGCGAGTCGACCGGCCACCTCGGACATCGGGGCGAGCAGCGGCAGCGACCGGTCGGGCAGCTCCACCGTCTCGTACGCGATGCCGGTGACCTTGCGGTCGAGCAGCGCCTGGGTGCAGTCGGGGGACGCGGCCAGGTGCAGGTAGGTGAAGAGCACCTGCCCCTCACGCATCCGGTGGTACTCCTCGGCGACCGGTTCCTTGACCTTGAGGACGAGTTCCGCGGTCTCCCACACCTCGTCGGCGGTGTCCAGGATCTTGGCGCCGGCGGCGGCGAACTCCTCGTCGGTGATGCTCGACCCGACTCCGGCGCCGGCCTCGACGAAGATCTGGTGACCGTTGCGGGTGAACTCGTTGACTCCCGCAGGCGTGATCGCCACCCGGTACTCGTGGTTCTTGACCTCGCGGGGAATGCCGACCTTCACGATGCAGACCCTCTCTCCGCCGGACCGCTAACCCGACTACGCGGCATGTGGTGGCCCCTTTGCCACTACACGGACAACCGGTCCTGTCGGCGCAGTTTATTCGGGCTCGGCACCACGTCGGAGCATGCACTGTGACACCTGGTGCCCGCGGACGTTGACGAAGTGTCAGGTGCGGCACCCCACCCTTCGGCGGAGTGGCAGGTCAGCCGTCCAGACGGTGATCGGCCACATCGTCCCACTCATGGCATGCCGGTCACACGGGCCGCCGGATGGATCACTACTGTGTCGCCTCATGACATATCCCCCTCAGCCCGGGATTCCCCAGGGCGTTTCTGACAAGAGCAAAGTCGTCGCGGGCATCCTGCAGATCCTGCTGGGCGGATTCGGTGCCGGCCGCTTCTACATCGGCGACACCAAAACCGCTGTCATCCAGATCATCGTCACCTTCGTGACCTGCGGTGTCGGCAGCCTCTGGGGCCTCATCGACGGCATCCTGATCCTGGTCAACGGTGGCACCGACGCGCAGGGGCGTCCGCTGCGCGACTGACCCGTGACAGCACGCAGGGGCCGGGCGATGTTCGCCCGGCCCCTGCGCGTCGTCTGCTCCCGGCTCAGCCCGGCAGTGGGGCGTCCGCCCGGCGTAGCGCCGACCAGCCGGCGTCGCGGGCGCGGGCGGCGGCGAGCAGCCCGGCCACACAGGACGCATTGGTGATCTCGCCGGCCAGCACCATGCCGACCGCCTCGTCCAGGTCGATCCGGACGATCTGCAGGTCGGCCTCCTCGTCGTGCCGGTCGTGGCGCTGCTCCGCAGGCACGTCGGCCAGATCGCGGGCCAGGAAGACCCGGACCAGTTCGTCGGTGAAGCCCGGCGAGCTGTGCAGGTCGACCAAGACGTCGAGACGGCCGGCGGTCAGGTCGACCTCCTCGGCCAACTCCCGTGCCGCGGTGACCGCCGGGTCCTCGCCGGCCACGTCGGTCAGCCCCGCCGGCAACTCCCACAACCGTCGGCCGACCGGCTGGCGGTACTGCCGGATCAACACCACCTGACCGGCGTCGTCGAGCGCCACCACCGCCACCGCGCCGACGTGCCGGACCAGGTCACGGGTGGCGGTGCCACCACCGGGCATGGTGACCTCCTCGGAGACCACCTCGAAGATGCGCCCGGAGTAGCGCACCTGGCGGGAGCGCACCTCGTAGCGGTGCTCGACCGCGCTCACGACGCGGACGTCGCCGGCGCGGCGGTGCCGTTGCGGGTGACCCGCTCGGCGGCGTCCAGGTCGACCGGAAGCTGGTCGGCCTGCGAGTACGCCACAGCGGCCTGCACGAACGCGGCGAACAGCGGATGCGGCCGGGTCGGACGGCTCTTGAGTTCCGGGTGCGCCTGGGTGGCCACGAAGAACGGGTGCAGCTCGCGGTCCAGTTCGACGAACTCGACAAGCCGCCCGTCCGGCGAGGTGCCGGAGATGTGCAGCCCCGCCTTGGTCAGCTGGTCACGGTAGGCGTTGTTCACCTCGTAGCGGTGCCGGTGCCGTTCGCTGATCTCGGTACTGCCGTACGCCTCGGCGACGATCGACCCCTCGGCCAGTTTCGCCGGGTACGCGCCCAGCCGCATGGTGCCGCCCAGGTCGCCCTTGCCGGCGACGATGTCCTCCTGGTCGGCCATGGTGGCGATGACCGGGTGCACGGCCTCGGCGTCGAACTCCACCGAGTTGGCCCCTTCGAGTCCGGCCAGGTGTCGGGCCACCTCGATGGTCATGCACTGCAGGCCGAGGCAGAGCCCGAGCAGCGGGATGCCGTTCTCCCGGGCGTACCGGGCGGTGCCGATCTTGCCTTCGATGCCGCGCACCCCGAAGCCACCGGGGATGACGATGCCGTCGACACCGGCCAGGGCGGCCGCCGCACCCGTCGGGGTGACGCAGTCGTCGCTGGGCACCCAGCGCAGCTGCACCCGGGCCCGGTTGCCGAACCCGGCGGCCCGGATCGCCTCGCTGACCGACAGGTACGCATCCGGCAGGTCCACGTACTTGCCGACCAGGGCGACGGTGATGGTGCGCTGCGGCTGGTGCACCCGCTCCAGCAGGTCGTCCCAGCCGTCCCAGTCCACGTCGCGGAAGGAGAGCCCGAGCCGACGCACCACGTACGCGTCGAGCCCTTCGCGGTGCAGCACCTTGGGGATGTCGTAGATGCTCGGCGCGTCCGGGGCGGCGATGACCGCCTCGGCGTCGACGTCGCAGTACAGCGACAGCTTGTGCTTGAGCTTGTCCGGGATGTCGCGGTCGGAGCGGCAGACGATCGCGTCGGGCTGGATGCCGATGTTGCGCAGCTGCGCCACCGAGTGCTGTGTCGGCTTGGTCTTCAACTCCCCAGACGGCGCCAGGTACGGCACCAGCGACACGTGCAGGTAGAAGCAGTTGTCCCGGCCCAGGTCGTGGCGGACCTGACGGATCGCCTCCAAAAACGGCAGCGACTCGATGTCACCGACCGTGCCACCCACCTCGGTGATCACCACGTCCGGGGTACGGCCGTCGTCGTCCGGGTCACCCATCGCCAGGATCCGGGACTTGATCTCGTTGGTGATGTGCGGGATCACCTGGACGGTGTCGCCCAGGTACTCGCCACGCCGCTCCTTGGCGATCACGTCGGAGTAGATCTGGCCGGTGGTGACGTTCGCCTTGCCGGACAGCGCCCGGTCCAGGAAACGCTCGTAGTGGCCGACGTCGAGGTCGGTCTCGGCGCCGTCCTCGGTGACGAAGACCTCGCCGTGCTGGAACGGGTTCATCGTTCCGGGGTCGACGTTGAGGTAGGGGTCGAGCTTCTGCATCACCACGCGCAGTCCCCGCGCGGTCAGCAGGTTGCCGAGGCTGGAGGCGGTCAGCCCCTTACCCAGCGAGGAGGCGACTCCCCCGGTGACGAAAATGTGCCTGGTCGTCCGTGCTGTTGGGGCCAAGGCCTGCTCCCGTGTCGTCCGTCGCGGTCGTGCAGACCGCCGAGCCGATCAGCGAAGTGATCACGCGATCCACGGGATTCCACGCTAACACCTTCCCGGTGCGGGCCTGGTGGCGCACCCGAGGTACGCCTCATCGGCTCACCCGGTCGCCACCTCGGCCGATGACCGTATCGCCCGGCCCCGGTCGCGTCGCGGCTCGTGCGACGCCCCCGCGTCGCCCGCCGGGGCGGCTCCGCCACCCTCGTCGCCGGCACCGACCGCCCCGGCACCCGACGAGTCGGCATCCGACGCCCCGGCCTGCGGCGAGGCGGCATCAGAGCGGTCGGCGTCAGCGGGCCCGGCATCGGACGAACCGGCATCCGACGGCCCGGCAGCAGGCGGCCCGGCATCGGACGGCCCGGCGTCCTGGGGGCGGTCGGTGGCGGGTCGGGTCCGGTCCGCGGCGTGGTCGAGCACCCGCAGCGCGGACAGCGCCGCCATCGGCACCACCACCGCCGCGGCCGCACCGGCCACGTCCAGGGCCACCGCGCCCAGCACGCCACCGATCCCGACCGCCACACCGGTGCCCGCCATCGCCGCACGGATCGCCGGGTAGATCCCGAACAGCCGCCGCAGGCCGCCCCACGGTTGCAGCAGCGCGAACCACAGCAACAGCGCCCCGACCAGCGCCAGCACCGTCAACGGACTGTTGACCAGGGTCTGGAAGCTCGACGCGCTGGACCGCTGCACCGTCAACCCGCCCGTACCGTCGCCCAGGGCGGCGAGGAACCGGCCCAGGCTCCCCCGCTCACCGGGCGGACGACCCAGATCCACCACCGCGAAACCGATCATCACCGCCAGCCCGGCCATGCCCGCCCAGGCCAGCCGGGTCATGGTCAGCCAACCACCGGTACTGATCGCCGCGGCCACGCTCACCCCGGCGGTCAACGCGATCGCCCCGATCGAGTCGGCGCCCAGGTAGGGGCTGCCGACCACCACCACGGCAGCACCACCGATCAGCACCATCACCGTCGGCCGCCACTCGCGACGCACCCGCTGGGCCAACCATCCGGCGGTCAGCAGCGCGGCGGCGATGAACACGCCGAGCCCGACCGTGCCGAGCCCGGCGTACCGGCCGCCCTCCAACGCGGAGTAGCCGACCACCCCGTTGAGTTGCAGGCGCGCGCCGGTGACCACGTCCAGACCGACCGCCAGCACGGTCAACCCGGCCACCGCACCCAGCGGGCCGAGGGTGCTGCGGTAACCCGGCGCGAGCCGCACCAGCAGCGTCGCGGCGGCGAGCAGCGCAGCCGTCAACCCGGCGAAGGTGACAGCCGGGTAGGTGTTGCGCCACCAGGGCACCGCCTCGGCCAGCAGCGCCGCCGGCATGGCCAACGCGGCGGCGACGAGCAGCAGCTCCACCACCGCCACCACCCGCCGGGACACCGGCTTCGGACCGTACGGTCCGGCGTGTCGGCGGGCCCGGCGCAGCAGCGGCAGCACCGCCACCGCCAGCGCCACCTGCACGCCGGCCAGCAGGATGAAGAACCCACCGGCGACCTCCCGCTGCGCGGCGGCCTCCCGGTCGGCGTCGGCGGGCTCGGCGATCGCCGCGGTCAGGTCGTCCGGCCGGCCGCCGACCGACTCGGCGGGTCGGCCGAGGAACTGCCGGTCCGGCATCGGACGCCCCAACGCCGTCAACGCGGTCGGCGCGAGGTCGATCAGTTGCAGGTAGCCGCGACGCCCGGTGGTCGGCGAGGTCAACCAGCCGTTGTCCCAACCCGGCCCGTCGGCGACGGCCACGTGCAGCCGCGACGGCTGTTCGGTGTCCGCGACCCCGGCCACGATCACCAGCGAGTGCGGTGGCCGGGCGGCCAGCACCCGGGCCAGTTGCGCGTCGGCGTCGCGGGCCGCCGCCGCCCGCTCGGCCGGGTCGGTGCCGGCGACCGTGCCCAGGTCGACGATGCTGAGCACGCAGGAGCCGAGCAGCCCGGCCGGATCCGCCGGCAGGGTCGGCTCGTACCGGTCGACCCGGCCGAAGGGTCGGGCGGCGGCCACCGCCGCACCCGGACCGACCGCCACCGAGCAGCGCACCGACTCCGACAGGGCGCCGGGCACCGTGCCCCACGGCAGCCGGTCCTGGTTGTGCATCACCACGCTCTCCTGCTCCGGCAGGTTCGCGCCGATACGGTCCGGCTTGTCCACCCTCACCTCGGTCGGCGGGCACGTGCCGTCCCGCTGACCGCCGGTCCACCCGGCGAAGCTGCCCGCCCCCAGCGTCAACCAGCCGTCCAGCGGGCAGGTGGGCCGGTAGGCCGAACGCACCGACAGCGACCCGATCGACCCCTCGCGGGCCAACTGCCACAGCGTCGGGGTGCGCTGCGGGTCGACGTCGTCCCACCGCAGCCCGGCCACCCCGACCAGCACCACGAAGTCGGCGCCGGGTCGAGGCGGCGGCGTCCGCGGCCCCGCCGCCAACGCGAAGATGCCCACCACCACCACGACCAGGGTGAGCACGATCGGAGCGACTCGTCGCAGCATCACCGACGTCCCGTCGACGAGGCGTCGGCGTCCGGCGCGGCCAGTTCGGCGTAGAGCGCGACCACCTGGGCGACGGTGTCCGTCTCGGTGGGCCACGTCGCTGCCCGCGCCGCGCCACGCCGCCCCCACTCGACGCGGCCGGCGTCGTCGTCGAGCAGGCTCTGCACCGCCGCGTCGACCGCGTCGACGTCGCCCGGCGGCACCAGCACGGCCGCGTCGCCGACCAGCTCCGGCAGGCCGCCCACCGCGGTGGCCACCAGCGGTACGCCGGCACGCAACGCCTCCTGGGCGAACAACTGGCGCGCCTCCCAGTCGCTGGTCACCACGGCCAGGTCCGCGGCGGCGAGCAGGTCCGCCACGTCGGTGCGGTGCCCGAGCAGGGTGATCGGCGCGCGGACGGCACTGATCCGGGCGGCCAGCGGCAGATACGCCGGCCCGCTGCCGGCGATCACCACGACCGGGGGCGGGGTGCGCTCCCGCCACCGGGCCGCGGCGTCGATCAACACGTCGTAGCGTTTCTGCGGGTGCAACCGACCGACCGAGAGGATCAACGGCTGGTCGGCGGCGACGGCGAACTCGGCCCGTACGGCGGCGCGCCCTCGACGCGGCGCGGGCAGCACCGGCGCGGCCACCGGCGCCAGCCGGGCGTCGGGCGCACCGAGCGCGACCGCACGGTCGACCAGGTCGGCCGACGCGCCGAGGGTGACCCGGGCGCCCCGGGCGACGATCCGCTCGACCAGGCGCGAGATGCGGCCCCGCAACCCACCGGTGAGCACCGCGTTGTGCCAGGTGACCACCAGCGGGGCGGACGGTCGGGCGAGCACCGCCACCAGAGCGGCGCGCAGTCCGTGCGCGTGCACGACCCGGACCTGCTCGTCGGCGAGCACCCGACGCAGCACCGCGACCGCCCGGGCGTCGCCGGGGGCGGGGCTGGCCGGGATCTCCACCGCCGCGAACCGGGCACCGGCCGCTTCGAAGTCGAACTGGTCCTGGGTCGCCGCGGGCCCGCAGACCAGCACCGGCAGCCCGGCGGCGGTCAACCCGCGGGTCAGTGCCCGCACGTGCTGTCCGACACCACCGGTGCTGGAGGCCAGCAGCAGCACCACCGTGCCCGTCCGCTCAGGCGTGCCCACCGGCTGATCACCCCTTCCCGTCGGCCTGCTCCGGGCGGTTCCCGTCCGCCTGCCTACCCCGTACGCGGGCCGGCAGCCGTCGGCGCAGCCCGGCCAGCACCGGACGCACGTCGCGTCGGTCGACCAACCAGACCACGGCGAGGAACACGACACCGACCAAGGCTCCGGACAGCATGCCCTGCCCGAGGGCCACCCACCGCGTCGGGGTGCCGTCGGCGCCCGCGAGCAGCCGCAGCAGGCCCAGCGCGGCCAGCGTCCCCGCGGTGGCGCCCAGCAGTCCCGCGCCGGCGGCCCTGCCGGCACCGGCCAGCGCCACCGGCCCGGCGGCGCGCCGCACGGCCAGCAGCAGCAGCCCGCCGAGCAGCAGCATGCCCACCGAGTTGGCAAGTGCTGCGGCGAGCACCCGGTCGGCCACCGGCAGCAGCGTCGACAGCGGCAGCAGGGCCAGCGGGACGACAAGCCATCCGGCGGTGATGGCGGCGGTGGCCGAGCGGGTCGCCCCCCGGGCGTACAGGGCCCGGGAGAGCACCGCGAACAGCCCGTACCCGAGCAGCCCGGGGGCGTACCCGGCGATGGCGTGGGCGGTGGCGTCGGCGTTGAGGGGAAAGAACCGCCCGATCGGCCCGGCCGTGCCGACGAGCACGGCAGCGCCGAGGAAGCTGAGCAGCAGCACCCCGCGCAGCGTGGCCGCCAGGGTGCGACGGTAGGTCTGCTCGTCGCCGCCGGCGGAGGCCGCGGCGAGGGTGGGGTACGCGGCGGTGGCCAGCGGCACCGCCAGCACCGCCCAGGGCAGCAGGTAGAAGGTCTGGGCGAGGTTGAACACCTGCGGCGCCTCGGTGAGCCCACCGGCGACCCGGTACAGGATCACCGCCAGCGCGACCTGCTGGGCGGTGACGGTCACCACCCCGGCCACGGCCAGCCCACCCACCCGGGCCCGGGCGTCGGCGGTGAACGTGTAGCCGAAGCGGGGCCGCAACCGCAGCCGGCGGATCGGGATCAGCAGCGACAGCGACAACACCGCCACGCCGAGGGTGGTGCCCGCCGACAGGATCAGCTCCGCGCCGCGGCCGGCCTGCGCCACGCTCGCCCCGGGCCCGGCGACCCCGACGAAGACCAGGTACACGACGATCACGGTGAGGCTGGACAGCAGCGGCGCGATCACCGGCCAGGCGAAGCGGCGGTGCGCCTGCAGCACACCGCTGAGCACGATGCCGATGCCGTACAGCGGCAACTGCGGCGCGAAGACCCGCAGCATCCGGGCCCCGGCGGCGAGTTCCTCCGGCGACCGGCTGTCCCCCAGCAGGTTGATCAGCGGGCCGGAGCCCAGCGCCAACAGCACCGCCAACGGCACCAGCAGGGTCACCGTCCAGGTCAGCAGGGCACCGGTGGTGGCCGCCACCGCCCGCCGGTCACCGGCGGCGACCGCACCGGCGAGCAGCGGCACGACCAGGCTGGCCAGCGCCCCACCGGCCACGATCTCGAAGATGATGTTGGGTGCGGTGTTGGCCAGCACGTACATCGCACCCAGGTCGCTGTCCTGGACCACCCAGGTGAACACGGCCGTACGCCCGAACCCGGCCACCCGGCTGAGCACGGTGAGTACGGCGATGAGCGCGGCAGCCGAGGCCACCCGGCCGGCGCCGGCGAGGGGGGCCGGTCTGGTCACGTCAGTCGGGGCGGCGGCCCAGCGCGTCGAGGTCACGCAGTCCCGGCGTACTCGCGATGACCTTCGTGAAACTGACCTTCTCGCTGGCGGCGGTGAGTCCGGCGAGCACCGCGAGCAGGGCGGCCCGACCGACCGGGCCGGTGCGGGCGGCCAACGCCACGCCGAGCACCGCGCCGAGGGCGTTGGCGCCGCTGTCGCCCAGCATCACGTCCTCGTCCAGGTCGGCGGGGAGCAGCCCGGCGGCGGCACCGACCGCACCGGCGGCGATCCCGCCCTGCCGGCCCCCGGTCAACGGTGTGCCGAGCAGCAGGCCGGACTTCAACGCCCGCCCGGGCCGCAGGTCGAGCAGGTTGAGCAGGTTCGCGGTCCCGGCGATCACACCCGCGCCGAGCAGCACGTCGACGCCGCGACCCAGCGGGCCCTGCCGCGCTCGCCGCCGATGCCCGGCCACGCCCTGGTCGGCGGCGAGCAGCGTCGCGGCACCGAGACCGGCCGCACCCACCCCGACGATCTTGACCAGGCCGGCGGTGACCCGGCCCTGCCGCAGCGCGGCGAGGTGCCCCGCGAAGCCCTTGTACGCCTTCTGTTCCGGCCGCGCGCCGACCACGTCGTCGTACAGGCCGACGGCACCGGCGCCGAGCCCGGCCAGCAGGGTCGCCGCGCCGGCCGGCACGCTCGCCGCCCCGCACGCCGCCGCGCCGCTGGCGCCCGCCGCGAGCGCCGGCCCGGCCGCCAGGGTGACGGTGCGGCCACGGAAGTTGGTCCGCGCAAGCCCGGCCCCGGCCGGCGAGGTCCGCACCTGACGCAGCGCGTACCGGGCGGCAGCCGCCCCGATGCCCGCCGCCAGCAGTCCCCGCACGATCGTCACGCCGCCGCCTCGCTCCGCACGCTCACACGGCCCTCCTGCCAGTCGGCGGACATCGTCGAATTTCGGTGCACCGGGTGCACCGGCGCTCACTGGGGCAGTTTAGGCAGCAGCGACGCGGCGTTGTCACCCACGCCGTACTGACCGGCCTTGCGCTCGGTGAGCTGCTGCACCAGGGCCAGCGTGGTGACCAGTTGCCCCTGCACGGTGTTGGCGTTGTCGATGGTCGAAATGGTCTGCGCGAGCACGGCGTCGCCGCGGACGAAGGCCACCAGGTTGCCGTTGGCGGAGCCGTTGCCGGCCACCACGATGCCTCCGGTCCGGTCGAACTGCTCGGCGATCTTGACGACCGATTCGTCCTTCTTGGCGGAGTCCTTGTCCACGTACGGCAGCCCGCTCACCACCACCACCGCCTCGGCCGCCGTGGTGATCCGGTCGGCGGCGCTCAGATAGCTGGCGTTGCTGTACGCGGCCAGCACGGCCCGCCGGTCGGCCTCGGTGACCGGTTCCGAACCGGCCGGCTGGTCCAGCAGCACGGTGGCCAACAGGGCGCTGGAGGTCTCCACCCCGTGACCGTTGCCGGGCAGGTTGGCCGTCGGCGCCCCGGTCGGCCGGGCCGCAGTGACCGCCAGCTCCAGCAGGTTGTTGTTGTTCTCCGGGTTGATGAACTTGTCCTGCAGATCGATGCGGCCGGTGAGGTCGGCGCCCGCCAACTGCAACATCTTGATCACACCTTCGGCGTGGTCACGGCCGGTCGGCGTGGTCAGCACCAGCACCCGCTTGCCGGTCAGCTTGCCCGGCAGCGTGATCTGCGCCATCTCGGCGGCGAACTGCTCCTCCAGCTCCAGTTCCCGTTCCATGCTCTGGACCGTCTGGCGCATCTGCTGGTTGGCCTTGCTCAGCGCGTCGACGTGTTCCTTGAGCGAGTCGGCCACCGGGCCGTTGAGCGCGGCGGTGCCGACCACCAGGCCGATCGCCAGTGCCAGGAAGACCGCGGTCAGGGAAACCACGTGGTAGCGAAAATTGATCACGCTTGCAGCCTCTTGAATCGGTCGGGGGCTAGAAGAGCTGGCCGAGCTGGAACACGAAATTGTCCCACCACTCGGAGACCACACCCAGGTACGCCTTACCAACGGTGGAGACGGCCACCGCCGATGCCATGGCCGCGACCGCCGAGAGCACCAGCAGCAACAGGGAGGAACCGGAGATGCCCTGCCGGTAGAGCCGGCTGACGCCCTTGGCGTCGACCAGCTTCCCGCCGACCTTGAGCCGGGTGAGGAACGTCGAGGCCATGCCGCCGCGGCCCTTGTCGAGGAACTCGACGAGGGTGGCGTGGGTGCCGACCGCCACGATCAGCGAGGCGCCCTTCTCGTCGGCCAGCAGCATGGCCAGGTCCTCGCTGGTGGCGGCGGCGGGGAAGGTCACCGCCGACACCCCCAGGCCGTTGACCCGGGGCAGGCCGGGCGCCCGCCCGTCCGGGTAGGCGTGCACGATCACCTCGGCGCCGCAACGCAGCACGTCGTCGGTGACCGAGTCCATGTCACCGATGATCATGTCCGGTGTGTAGCCGGCCTCGACCAGCGCGTCGGCGCCACCGTCGACGCCGATGAGCACCGGCTTGAACTCCCGGATGTAGGGGCGCAGCACGTCCAGGTCGGCCTTGTAGTCGTAACCCCGGACCACGATCAGGCAGTGCCGGCCCTGGACCTCGGTGACGATGTCCGGCACGCCGACACCGTCGAGCAGCAGGTCACGCTCCTGCCGGAGGTAGTCCATGGTGTTGGCGGCGAACGCCTCCAACTGCACCGACAGGCCCTCCCGGGCATCCGTCATCGCCTTGGCCACGCTCTCGGCGTCCTGCAGGCTGCCGTGCGCCACCGGGTCGTCACCCAGGAAGATCGTGTTGCCCTCGATCCGCACGGTGTCGCCCTCGCGGATCCGCTCGAAGATGCCCTCACCCAGGTCGTCGAGCAGCGGGATGCCGTTGGAGACCAGCACCTCCGGCCCGAGGTTGGGGTACCGGCCGGAGACCGACGGCTTGGCGTTGAGCACCGCACCGACACCGACCGCGACCAGCGAGTCGGCGGCGACCCGGTCCAGGTCGACATGGTCGATGACCGCGATGTCACCCGGGCGGAGCCGCCCGACCAGGCGTTTCGTCCGGCGGTCCAGGCGTGCGGTGCCGAGGATCTGTCCCGGTTCCGCGTTCCGGGCCCGGCGCAACGTGGGTAGACGCATCGTGACCATCCTGGCATGTGAGGCAGGCGAATCCGTCGCGACATGCCTGAGCAGGGCCGCCTACCCAGGGAAGCACATACCGGCGAAGGCCGGTGTGCCTCCGCTCACAATGATGGTCTCACGACCGCCTTTCCCGGGCCGCCACGGCCAGCAACTCCTCCGCGTGAGCGATACCCAGATCCGAGTCCGGCAAACCCGCCAACATCCGGGCCAACTCCCGCGCCCGCTCGGTGTCCTCCACCACCCGCACCCCACTGGTGGTCACCGCACCACCGGTGTCCTTCGCCACCACCAGATGCCGGTCAGCGAACGCCGCCACCTGCGGCAGATGGGTCACCACCAACACCTGGTGACTGCGGGCCAACCGGGCCAACCGCCGCCCGATCTCCACCGCAGCCTGACCACCGACCCCCGCATCGACCTCGTCGAACACCAACGTCGGCGGGCCACCGGAGCCGGCGAAGACGACCTCGATGGCCAACATCACCCGCGACAGCTCACCACCGGAGGCACCCCGCTGCAACGGCAACGACGGCGCACCCGGATGCGCCAGCAACCGCAACTCGACCTCGTCGCCACCGTCCGGCCCGACACCGACCTCCACCCCGTTGACCGGCAACGTGGGCTCGGCCCGACCCGCCGGTCGGGGCAGCACCGCCACCTCCACCCGGGCGTGCGGCATGGCCAGCCCGGCCAACTCCGCGGTGACCTGATCGGCGAACCGGGCCGCCGCCTCCTGTCGGGACACCGACAACCGCCCGGCCAGCTCGGCCACCTCACCGGCCAGCCGCGACGCCTCCCGGTCCAACTCGTCGAGCAACTCATCCGAGGTGTCCAGCTCCGACAACCGGGCACCGGCCCGCTGCGCCCAGGCGATCACCCCGTCGACGTCGTCGGCGTACTTGCGGGTCAACGCCCGCAATGCCGCCCGACGCTCGTAGATGGCCTGCAACCGGGCCGGATCGGCATCCAGGCCGGCCAGATACGTCGACAGTTCCACCGACACGTCGGCGACCAGGGTCGCCGCCTCCTCCAGCCGCGCCGCCAACTCACCGAGAAGCGGATCCGTGCCGGCCTGCGCCTCCAACGTCCGCCGGGCGGTGCCCAGCAGCGTCGACGCGTCCGGCGTGTCGTCGGTGGCCTCCAGACCACCGGCCACGCACTGGTGCGCCAACTGCGCCGCGGCGCGCAGACCCTCGGCATGCTCCAGCCGCTGCACCTCCGCCTTCAGCTCGTCGTCCTCACCCGGCTGCGGATCGACCCTGGTGATCTCGTCGAGACCCAACCGCAGCAGATCCGACTCCTGATGACGCTCCCGCGCGTTACGCCGCCGGTCGGCCAGGTCGTCGACCACCCGCCGCCACTGCGTGTACGCCTCCCGCGTCGCGTCCAGCAACTTCTCGTGCTCCGGGCCGGCGAACCGGTCCAACGCGGCACGCTGCTCGGCCGGCCGCAACAACCGCAGCTGATCGGACTGGCCGTGCACCGCCACCACCTGCTCGCCCACCTCACCGAGCATCGACACCGGCATGCCCCGCCCGCCCAGATGCGCCCGCGACCGCCCCTCGACGGTGACCGTACGGCTCAACAGCAGCGCACCGTCCTCGTCCGGCTCACCACCGGCGTCACTGATGCGCGCGTGCACCGTCTCGGCGAACCGCCCGGACAGCCGCAACCGCCCCTCCACGACCGCCCGACCAGGCTGAGCACGCACCCGCCCCGCGTCGGCCCGGCCACCGAAGAGCAGACCGAGGCCGGTCACCACCATGGTCTTGCCCGCACCGGTCTCGCCGGTGATGACGTTCATCCCGCCGGTCAACGGCAGCGTGGTGTCCTCGATGACGCCCAGTCCGGTGATGCGCAGCTCTTCCAGCACAGCACCCGACAGTAGACGCGGTGCCCGACAGTTGACCAGCCGGCGCGGGCCGCGGCGCGCCCCGACCGCAAGCGTCGTACAGTTCAGCCCCATGTCGGAGGTGATCGGCCTGACCCCGGCCGAGGAGGAGCTCTACCGCTGCCTGGTGCAGCTCACCACGACCCACATCGACGAGTTGACCGAACGGCTGCACCGCCCCCGTACCGACATCATCACCCACCTCGACGCCCTGCGCGCCAAAGGACTGGTCCTACCGGCCGGCCCCGAACCGGACGCGGCGCTGCGCCCCCTCGCGCCGGACGTCCCGCTCGGCAGGGCACTGCTGCGCCAGCAGGAGGCCCTCGAGTGCTCGGAGTCTGCGACGCGCCGCATCGCACGGTCACCAGTCGCGGCACGCCACACCGGCGACATGTCGCCAGGTGGACACCAGGCGGACCGCCGGCCGGCAGGCAGGTGTCCGTCCGATTACCGCCGGGGCCTCACGAAGCGGGCCCGGTTCAGCGACGGGAGCCCCGCCAGCCCTGCACCGGCAGGTCGAACTTGGCCACCAGCCGATCGGTGAACGGCCGATCCCGCAGCCGCACGACCCGCACCGGTAGCGCCCCGCGCCGCACGGTGATCCGCGCCCCCGGCGGCACGTCGTAGACGCGCCGACCGTCGCAGGACAGCACCGCGAGCGTGGTGTACGGATCAACCGTGATCGAGATGGTCGACGTGGGTGCGGTGACCAGCGGACGGCTGAACAGCGCATGCGCACTGATCGGCACCAGCAGCAGCGCCTCCACCTCCGGCCAGACCACCGGCCCGCCACCGGAGAACGCGTACGCGGTGGAGCCGGTCGGGGTGGCGCAGACGACGCCGTCGCAGCCGTACCGCGACAACGGCCGCCCATCCACATCGACCATCAGCTCCAGCATCTGGGACCGCTCGCCCTTCTCGACGCTGATCTCGTTCAGCGCCCAGGACTCGATGGTCGGCCCGCCGTCGAACTCGGCCGTGACGTCGACGGTGAGCCGCTCGTCGACTGTGTAACTGCGGGAGACCACGTCACTGACCGCACTGTCCAGGTCATCGATCTCCGCCTCGGCCAGGAAACCGACCTTGCCGAGGTTGATGCCCAGCAGCGGCACCTTCGCCGGTCGGGCCAGCTCCGCCGCACGCAGGAACGTGCCGTCGCCACCGAGCGCGAAGACGATCTCCGCGCCTTCGGCGGCCTGCGGGCCGCTGACCGGGATGACCCCGGGCAGGTCCAGATCCTCGGCCTCCTCGGCGACCACCCGCACCTCGAAACCGGCGGCGATCAGGTCGCAGGCCACCGCCCGGGCATGCTCGGTGCTGCGGCGACGACCGGTGTGGGTGACCAGCAGAGTGGTCCGGCTCACCGGCCCCACCCTCCGGCCACGGCAGCATCCCGCCGACCGGCGAGCGGCCGGTACGGGCACGCCGTTCGACGCCCACTGTTCGCGCTCACCCTGCGACCTCCTCCGTCGCCGCGCCCGGCACCTCCCCGGACATCGTCGGACCCTGCGGCCCGGCGGCGACCACCACCCGGACCCGTTCCGGATCGGCCGGCGGCGCGCCCCGGCGTAACCATACGAAGAACTCGACGTTGCCGCTCGGCCCGGGCAGCGGGCTGGCCGCCACATCCACCAGACCCAACTGGTGCCCGGCAGCCGCTGCCGCGACATCGAGCACCGCCTCGGCCCGCAGCGCCGGATCCCGCACCACCCCGCCCGCGCCGACCCGTTCCTTGCCCACCTCGAACTGCGGCTTGACCATCAGGACGAGGTCCCCGTCGGTGCAGCCCGCCAGCGCCGGCAGCACCAGCCGCAGCGAGATGAACGACAGATCGGCGACGGTCAGCTCGACGGGCCCACCGATCACGTCGGTGGTGAGCGTCCGCACGTTGGTGCGCTCGAAGACCCGTACCCGCTCGTCGTTGCGCAGCGACCAAGCGAGCTGCCCGTAGCCGACGTCGACCGCCACCACCTCGGCCGCACCGGCGCGCAGCAGCACGTCGGTGAAGCCCCCGGTGGACGCGCCGGCGTCGAGGCAGCGCCGACCGGCCACGGTCAACCCGCCGGGAGTGAACGCGGCGAGCGCCCCGGCCAGCTTGTGGCCGCCCCGGGACACGTACTCCGAGGTGGGATCGTCACCGGTGACCAGCAGCGGATCGGCCGGATCGACCATGGCGGCGGCCTTGTGGGCCCGCACCCCCCGCAACTGGACCCGACCGGCCTCCACCAGCGCGGCCGCCTGCTCCCGGGAACGGGCCAGGCCACGGCGGACGAGTTCGGCGTCCAACCGGTTTCGACGTGCCATTGACCGACGGTCTCCTCAGGCCTGATCGATGGTGGCCAGCGTTTCCCGCAACGTCTGGTACGCGGCCTCGTACTGCGCGATCTGGTCGGCCGGGGCCAGGGCTGCCGCGTTGGCCATCGCCTGGACCGCGGCCTGCACCGCCGGGTGCTCGACGTCGTCGGTGTCCTCCGCGCTCCAGCGACGCGGCGGCGGACCCGGACGTGGCCCCGGCAGCGGCCCCGGCGCACTCATGCCGCGCCGTCCGCGTCCGCCCGACGCGCCGAGGCGGACCCACCATCAGCGGCCTTCTTCGCCACGGCCTTCTTGGCGACCGTCTTCTTGGCGACCGTCTTCTTCGCCACGACCTTCGTCGCCGACCGCTTGGCCACCGCCGTGTCCCCGGCTTCCTCGCCGGAACTCGCGCCCGGCTTCGCCGCGACCGCCTTCTTGGCCACCGCCTTCTTGGCCACGGCCTTCTTCGCGACCGTCTTCTTCGCCACGGTCTGCTTGGCCAGGGCCTTGCTCAGCGGGGCAGCCGCAGCGGTCGCAGGCGTACCCACCGACGAACCGGCCGCAGCCGTCGCAGCGTCGGCCGTTGCCGGCCCGCCCGCCGCGGTGGCCGTACGCAGCCGGCGCTCCAACTCCAGCACCCGGCGCTCCAACTCGGCCACCTCATCGGCGCTGGCCAGCCCCACTGCACCGAGCGCCCGCTCGACCTCGAACCGCACCAACTTGGTCAGCGACTCCCGGTTCGCCGCTCCGGTCGCACGGAGTTCGTCGGCGAGCGCCTGGAGTTGAGCGGCGGTCGCGCCGGTCGAGCCCATCGCCCGACGCACCGCGTCCTGCGCCTTCTTCCGAGGCGCCTCCGTCAAGCCCATGGCCAGTTCGAGGTAGGCGCGCCACGCGTCCTGCATGCCTGATTCCTTCCACCCGGCGGGTCTGCAGGTGTCACGCTACCGGGCCACCCGGACCACCCCGTGCGGTACGGTGCCCGGGGGATGACGTGGTGTGGCGAGGAGGCGATGGTGGCCACGGTGGACGAGTGCCGACAGGCGTTGCAGGATCTGGCCGCCCGGCTGGAGAGCAACGCGCAGACCGTCCGTGAGCGGGTCGACCTGGATCGCACCCTGGCCTGCCGGATCACCGACCTCCAGACCGCCTTCCACGGCCGGATCAGCGACGGACGGCTGGTCGACCTCGCCGACGGCGACGACCCCAAAGCCAAGATCGCCTTGAGTACGACAAGCGACGACCTGGTCGCCCTGGTCCGCGGCGAACTCGACGTCACCCGCGCGGTGGCCAACCGCCGGGTCTCGATCAAGGCGAACCCGTTCGACCTGATGAAGCTCCGCAAGCTGCTCTGAGCGCGGTCAGGAGGTCAGGCCGAGAGCGTCCAACGCCTGCGCCGCCTCCGCCGACGCCGCCCGGGGTGCTCCGGTCGGCCGATGCCACCAGGCCACCGCGCAGAGCGCCGCGAGCGCGTCCAGAGGGCGCCCGGCACCGGCCAACTCCCAGCCGTCGGTGCCGGTGACCACGTGCCAGCCGCCGACGTCACCCGCCGGCGCCGGCACCCGCACCACCTCCGCCGGGTCGAAGAGCCCGGCCAGATTCCACCCGACGTACGTGGGACGCCGGTCCGACGGCGCGGCAAGCAACTCCGGTACGTCACTGACACCGGTCAGCACCAGCAGACTGTCCAGCCCCGCCCGGTTGGCACCCTCGATGTCGGTGTCCAACCGGTCACCGACCACCAGGGTCCGCCCCGCACCGGCGCGACGCGCGGCGGTGGCGAACAACTCCGGTGCGGGCTTGCCCACCACCTCGTCCGGCTGCCGACCGAGCGCCGTGGCCAACGCGGCCACCAGCGCACCGTTGCCGGGCAGCGGTCCCCGACCGCTGGGCAGCGTCCGGTCGGTGTTCGTCGCGATCCAGGACGCACCCTGCCGCACGGCCACCGCCGCCTCGGCCAGGTCGGCCCAACCCACCTGCGGACCGTAGCCCTGAATCACCGCGACCGGCGAGTCCTCGGCCCGCGACACCGGCTTCAGCCCCACCGCAGCGACCTCGGCTCGCAGCGCCTCCGCGCCGACCACCAGCACGGGTGCCCCGGCGGGCAGCCGCTCACCCAGCAATTGGGCGGCGGCCGCGGCGCTGGTCAGCACCTCGTCCGGCCGGGCCTGCACACCCATTCCGGTGAGCAGATCGGCGACGTCGGCCGCGCGACGCGACGCGTTGTTCGTCGCGTACGCCACCGCCCGGCCCTCGTCGTGCAGCCGCGCGACGGCCTCGACCGCGCCGGGGATCGGCCGGTCGATCAGGTAGATCACGCCGTCCAGGTCGAAGACGACCAAGGCGTAGCCGTCGACCAGCCGTTCCCCGCCACCGTTCATCGCCGCTGCGTCTCCGACTCCGGCGAGCCGCCCTGCTCGGACCGGTCCGCACCGTCGACCGGCGTAACCGTCGGCGGCACCCCCGCGTCGGCGTCCCGCTCCTCGTCCGCGGCCTCCCCGGTCACGTCGCCCTCGACGACCGCGACGACCGCGCTGTCCTCGACCGCGCTGTCGACCGAGTCGCCCGCGTTCACAGCGTCACCGGGCTCGCCTTCGACGGCGACGGCGACGGTCACGTCCTCGGTCGCGCCGTCCTCGTCGTCGTCCGCGTCATCGTCGTCCGCGTCATCGTCGTCCGCGTCGTCGACGTCCACGTCGTCAGCGTCGTCGTCACCGGCGCGTTCGGCAAACGCGACAGCTGCCCCGGACACGTCGGTGTCCGGCTGGGCCTCGACAGCTCCGGGCGCACCAGGGCCGGCGACCAGTTCCTCGGCCGCCTCGTCCTCTTCGTCGCCCTCGATGAGCACGCCGTCCAGTTCGAGCAGCCGCTCGGCCGCGTCGGTCTCGGCGTCGGCGTCGACCTCCGCCGCACGGGAGAACCACTCCCTGGCCTCCGCGCGCCGTCCGACGGCCAGCAGAGCATCGGCGTACGCGTACCGCAGTCGCGCCGTCCACGGCTCCGCCGTGTCGGTGGTCAGCTCGCGTACCTGGAGCATGGCCACGGCCGCGTCCCGCTGTCCGAGGTCGCCTCGGGCACCAGCGGCCACGATCAGCAGTTCGATCGCGACGGCCCGGTCGAGCTTCTCCTGGTCGGCGCCGCGGAACAGGTCGATCGCCCGCTCCGGGCGGCCCAGGGCCCGCTCACAGTCCGCGATGACCGCCAGGTGACTCTGCAACCCACTCATCCGGTGGTACGTCCGCAGCTCCGCGATCGCCGTCTGCCACTCGCCGGCGTGGTACGCGGCCAGCCCGACGGCCTCCCGGACCGCGGAGATCCGCGATGCCAGGCGACGCGCGGCCAGGGCATGCGCGAGCGCCTGCTCCGGGTCCTCGTCGATCAGCTGGCCGGTCGCCACGAGGTGACGCGCTACGGTCTCCGCGACCGGCTTGGCGATCGAGAGCAGCTCGGCGCGAACGTCCTTGTCGAGGTCGGTCGCGAGGATCTCGTCGGGCAGCGTCGGAGCCGCCGTACCGTCGGCCTGCTCCGCTCCCTCCCGCCGAGCACGCGCGTCGTCGCCGCGCCCTCTGTCGTCGCGGAAGCCACCCTCACGACGGTCCCCATCACGGAACCCGCCCTCACGGCGGTCACCGCCGCGGAAGCCACCTTCACGACGGTCCCCGCCCCGGAACCCGCCCTCGCGACGGTCACCGCCGTCGCGGAACCCGCCGGAACGCTCACCGCTGTCACGCCGGAAGCCGCCTTCCCGGCGGTCTCCGCCCTGGAAACCACCGGAGCGCTCGCCGCCGTCACGACGGAACCCGCCCTCACGACGATCGCCGCCTTCGCGGAAACCACCGGGACGCTCACCGCTGTCACGCCGGAAACCACCCTCACGACGGTCGCCGCCTTCGCGGAAGCCACCGGAACGTTCCCTGTTGTCGGGACGGAAACCACCCTCGCGACGGTCACCGCCGCGGAAGCCACCAGAACGCTCACCATCGCGGGAGCCGCCTTCACGGCGGTCACCGCCCCGGAAACCACCGGGACGCTCACCGCCGTCACGCCGGAAGCCACCCTCACGGCGATCCCCGCCGCGGAAGCCGCCCTCGCGACGGTCTCCGCCCTGGAAACCACCGGAGCGCTCACCGCTGTCACGCCGGAAGCCGCCCTCGCGACGGTCTCCGCCTTCGCGGAAGCCGCCGGAACGTTCCCTGTTGTCGGGACGGAAACCACCCTCGCGACGGTCACCGCCACGGAAGCCGCCTTCACGGCGGTCTCCGCCCTGGAAACCACCGGAGCGCTCGCCGCCGTCGCGGCGGAACCCGCCCTCACGACGGTCGCCGCCCTGGAAACCACCTTCACGGCGGTCACCGCCCCGGAAACCACCGGGACGCTCACCGCTGTCACGCCGGAAGCTGCCTTCACGGCGATCCCCGCCGCGGAAGCCGCCCTCGCGGCGGTCTCCGCCCTGGAAACCACCGGAGCGCTCGCCGCCGTCGCGGCGGAACCCGCCCTCACGACGGTCGCCGCCCTGGAAACCACCTTCACGGCGGTCACCGCCCCGGAAACCACCGGGACGCT
>NZ_JAETXL010000020.1:0-51892 GCF_016774385.1 Micromonospora fiedleri | reverse complement strand
GCCAACAGCGACGATGACGGCGTGCACCACGCCGTACAGGCAGGCGTGGGCGGCGGACAGTGCCTGGTTGACGGGGTCGCTGCTGGTAAAGTCGTCTGGGTTGTACTCACGGTTGCTCCAGTTCACACCGGTCCGCTTGGCGTGCTCGCGGTAGCTGCGACGTACTCGGGCTCCCTCTTTGCCGCGGAGCTGCTGCATGGTGAGGGCGGTGGTGTCTTCGCCCGGAAAGCGCATCCGATACATCTCCCGGGCTACCTGGAGCCGCCGATCGCGGTGCGTGACGGCGGTGGCCTGGGCGACAAGGAGACGGCTGGATCGGGCGAGTGGACGTCCGTGCGCGTAGTAGCGCACGCCGTGTTCGCCGACCCAGACCACGGTGGCGCCGTTGTCGGCGAGCAGCATCATCGCCTGCTGGGTGATGCTGGTGCCCGGTCCGAGCAGGAGCACGCCGACCGTGGCGGCCGGGATGTGGATGATGCCCTTGTCGTCGGTTGTGGTGATCGCGTTGCTGTCGCGGTGGATGACGCAGCGTTCGAGGTAGATGAAGCTGAGCCGATCCTGTACGCGGTTGAGATCGGCCAGTTCCGCCGGTGGGACGCCGGGGATCTTCACCGGTTGCCTTGGACGGGAGCGAGGGTGAGAAGGCCGCAGCCGTACGCTTTGGCGTGGCCGATTCCGCCGGTCAACGCACGCCGCAAGGTGTGGGCGTCGGTGACGTGGAGGATGCCGTCGTAGGTGGCCGTGGTGAGGGTGACGGTTCCCATGCCACGTTTGAATGACTGCGTCTGGCGCCGGTGCAGGCGAAGGTTGGGGCGGCCGTCCTGTTGGGTCGCCAAGGTAAAGCCGTGTCGCTCGGCCCGGGCGAGCAGCCATGCGATTTGTTCGTGCTCGCGGAGGTAGCCGAAGCGCTGCGTCTCCTTCGCCTCGGCGGTCTTTCGCCCGCTGTGGGTCGGGTTGGCGGTGAGCCGGAACGCCCACTCTTGGCCCGCTCGTAGCGAGGCGAGCAAGCCGTCGTACTCCCGGGTCGTCCAGGCTTCCTCGCTGGTGGGCCAGCCGGCCTGCTCGACCAGGTGGGTGAGGTCGGGTCGTCCGGGACTGGCTATGTAGAGGTGAACGGTGGCCGTGGCCGGGGTGTCGAGGCGCCACAGCGTACGAACTCCGGGGCGCTCGTAGTCGGCGGCGTCGGGGAACGCGGCGCGGACGGCCGCGTGCATGGCGTGTGGCGAGGAGACCAGTTTGCGCGCGTTGCGGCGGGCGGCGTTGATCTGGAACCGGGTGAGGAACATGGTCAGCCTCCCAGCAGGCTCAGCGGGTCGTGCTCGGCGACACCGGCCCGCTCGGCGAGGTCATTGGTGACGTCGGCGTGGCGGCGCACCACGGACCGCCAGGTGTGCTGCCGATGCGCGGGGTCGAAGCTGACCGGCTCGTCAGGAACGGTCTCGGTGACCGGCTCGCCTTGACGCGCGTCCCGGATGATCTCCAACCGGACGGTGCGGGCTGCCTTCTTGCGGTGCCAGTCGGCGGCGAGCCAGGGCCATTGGCTCAGCGCGTCGTCGAGGGTGTCGTCGTGCACGCCGAGGCTGATCGGGCCGACCGGTGGGCAGGATCGACGGCCGAGGTAGAGGGGGAACTGGGGCCGGTCCAGTGCCTCGGCCAGGCCGGTCAGGAGGGTCCGGTCGCCGCTGACGGCGGCGAGGAAGACCGCATCGGAGAGGTAGAAGCGGTAGGTCAGTGGTGCGCTGCGGCGGCCGTCGAGGGATCGGGCCGTTTGGAAGTCGCGCAGGATCTGGCCGGGCTGGTCCAGGCGTACGCCGAATTGGAGGCCGAGCAGGTCGGTGAGCGGTTCGGTGCGTCGCATGCCCTTGGCGGCGGCGAGCAGTCCGATGACGCCGCTCTTGGTCGGTGCGACCTCGGTGCCCCGTCGGGCGAAGCGGCTGGACGAGCCCCAGGATTGCAGTGGGCCGGCCAGTTTCAGCAGCAGCACACTCACGCCGGCTGCCCGAGTGCCACGGTGACCTGCTCCCCCACGCCGGTGACGAGTTCGCTGAAGGTGACCGCCTTGCCCAGGTCAGTGAGTACCGCGGTCCGCTCGCCGACCTGGGTGACCCAGCTGCCGATGGGCCGCTCGCCGTAGGCGCTTTCGACCGCCACGGTGTGCTTCGCCAGCGCCTCGGCGGCCAGTTCGATGCGTCCGGCGGCGTGGGTCTCCCGGATGGGTGTCTCGAAGGCGCCGACGAGGTTGATCGGCTGGGTGTCGCGCAGCCGCACCAGCACGGCGTCCGGAAGGGTGCGGTGGGCGAAGGTGTTCTGCTTGCCGGTCGGCATGCTGCGCGTGAACGCGCTCAGGAACGCTTCGACGGCCGCCCGGGTGGCGGCGGCGTCGCCGAGCGTACGGTACAGGGCGTCGACATCGATGGTGGCGTACCGGTACAGGGTGGACGAGTTGAACTCGATGGTGCCGATCATGCCGGCCCCCGTTTCGGCGGCGTCGGCCTTGCGGTCGTCGACGGCGGTGAAGTAGTCGAACTCGTTGTCGACGGCATGGACGCTGATGGCGTGGGAGACCTGGCAGGCGGCGTCGACGTTGATGTCGGTCATGTCGGCGACCATCCGGCCGAACATCGCGATGTCGACGGAGTGCTCGGAGGCGACCAGCGCCTTGAAGCGGGCCTTGTCGAGGGTGCCCCCGGCCCGCGCTGCCTCCAGTGCAGCGGCGGCGAGATTGTCCAGCTGCCGGTGGCTCAGGAACAGCAGGTAGCCGGACTCGACGTCCTTCGTCTCGCCCTTTTTCTTGTCGACCTTGGCCAGCCCACCAGCCACGAAGGTGTCGGCCGCTAGCGTGGACGCGGCCTCCTCGGACATGCTCGGGTCGAGTGCCCGGATCCGCGCGGCGAGGGACTCTCCCACACGCTTGGTCCGCTCGCCCAGCTGAGAACGATCGAGCAGGTCGACGAAGGCCAGCCGGATGGCCCGCTTCCACGCCTGGCTGGACACCCGCGCCCGACGCACACCTCCGTAGACGGCGGTCTTCGGCGAGCCGGTGTCGTCGCGGTTGAGGTTGCTCGGCGGTACGGTCTGCAGGGCGTAGACGTCGATGATGGTGCGGCTCATGACGGGTCCTCCTCGGGGTTGTCGGTGACAGGAGCGTCAGCGTCGGTGCTGGGTCGGCTGCGGAAGTACTCCCGACCCCAGATCGCCTGGATTGTGGGGCGGCGGCCAGGGATGCGGAGGGTCTGAAGATCGTCGGCGAGCAGGCCGTAGTCGAGTGGGATCTGGTGCTCGCGCAGCATCGTGATCAGGCTGCGCAGGTGGTAGATGCTTTCGTGGTAGGTGCTGGCGGTGCCGAGCGCGGCGAACCGACGCCGTACCCCGTCCGGTCCGGTCGATCTGCGGACCAGCTCGGCCATGGCCTGGCCCAGCCCGCGTCCGTCGGCGTGCATCCGTTCCCGGCGGGACTGCTGGTGCAACGCGTACAGGGTCACCGCGTCGTGGGCGGCCTGTTCGGCGTCTGTCGGCTCGGTGTCGTCGGCCGGGCGGCGGCCCAGCAGATGCTCCGGGACCTGCACGTACCGCTCCAGGCTGAAGTCGAAGCCGGGGGTCCGGCCGATACCGCGCCGCAGCCGCGCGAGGGCGCTGACCGCCTCGGGTTGCGGCACGGTGCTCAACACCCGCGCCTGGAGGCGTCCGATGGTCCTGGCGACATGTTCGCCGAGTTCGCGGCGACGTCGGTGCCGCGTCTTCTGGGCCGGGCCCGCCGGATCGGCCTCCACTGCGGTGGTCATGCTGGTTGCTCCTGTCTCTGCTGCGGGGACTCGACCCCCATCGGCAACGCCTTGGCCAGACCGGAGCGGAACCACGCCTCGGCCTGCGAGCTGGAGTAGTGGACATCCCGGCCGGCGCGATCCTTGCCGGCGCGGCCGACCCAGGCCGTCGGGCCTGCCGCTTCCACCAGCCCGGCGCCGAGCCGGCTGATGGCCCGCCAGACCAGCCGCTGCCACTGACCCCGCTCGGCGGCTGGGTCGCTGTCCGGACCCAGGCGTGCCAGCCAGTCGCGGAACTGGCGGTCCAGCAGGGCGTACGCGCGCTCGGCGGCGCGGTCAGCGGCGCCGCTGTCGGTGTCCCGGCTTCCGGCGGCGCGGGCCAGGTTGTCGGCGAGCCTGCGCAGCACCGTCACCGCGGCCTCGGCGTCGCCGGCCGCGTCGACGGCGGTCGCGCGCAGGGCGGAGTCTGCCACCAGCAGCAGCACGTTCATGGTCAGCGCGTCGCTGAACACCTCGTCGACGACCGACTGCTTGGCGCCGTAGGTGATGCTCACGGCACGGGTGCGGGTCTGGAAGTCCGTGCCGACGACGCCGGTGACGGTGAGCCGGGCCAGCCACTGCACCACCATCGGCGCAAGCCGCTGCGGCGGCTCGCCGCCGGGCGGTGGCGGCGCCGGCAGGAGGGTTTGCAGCCCTCGCCACAGGGCCCGGCCGTGGTCGTGCGGTCGGGGCAGGTAGATCGGGGTGCGTTTCTGCTCGCGTTCGCGGGGTGCGCTGCGGCCCCACACACTCATGGGTTCCAGCAGGTGCCGGTCCTGCCAGTCGAGCCGGTCGCCGTTGGCGATCAATGCTCCGGTGATGCCGTCGGCATCACCGAACAGCCGGATCCGGCGGGACTGCCAGGTGTAGAGGCTGAGCAGTCCGTACGGGCCACGCGTCGAGGCGGGTTCCTCGGCTGCGGTGTGCGGCTCACGCTCCCACACCGGCAGGTCCCGATCGTCGGCTTCCCGCCAGGCGGGCGCGACAGGCACCAGGTTGAGCAGCAGGGTCTCCCACAGGTCAGCGCCTTCGAGGTGGATGCCACCCAACCATCCGACGGACCCCGCGCCGATCGGATAGCCCTTGCCGTTCTTGGCCTGCGGGTCACCGACCGCTCCGGTCTTGATGCCGGAGCTGTCGTACGCCTGGCAGTGCACCAACCAGCGGGCCGCCTCCGCCGGGCTGATCGACTCCATGCCGCGCCCGGCGCGGGTGGTCAGGAACGGCATCCCGTTCGGTACGTCGGCGATCAACCGTTCCAGGCCGTACGTGTTCTCCTTCGCCGCCCGCAGGTCGGCCACCTGGTAGAACGGGTGCTGCGGATGCAGCAGGTCGAACCGATCCCGGAACACGTCGAGATATTCGGCGATGTCGTCGCTGGGCAGCCGACGGGCCTGCCACAGCGTGCGCCAGGCGGCTTCCGCCGCAGGACCGTTCGTGGTGCGGTGCAGGACCGCCAACGCGAGTCGCAGGATCGCGAAGCTCTGCGTGGGCAGCTCGCACGCGATCATGCGCAGGTCGCCGGCCTGCTCGAATAGGCCGAGCAGCGACACCTCGCGGCGCGTGCCCGCGACGTCCAGCACGGGAATCCACGCCTGGTCAACCAGCGAGAACCCGGTGGGCTGTGGGGCTGGGGTCACCGTGTCACCTCCTTCTCGAATTCGATGGGATTCAGGGCGTGGCGTGGGTGGTGCGCAACCCTTCGTCCGGGTCGTAGTGCAGGTCGAAGCCGGCGACCGAGGCGGTCCCGTCGGTGTTGATGTCGAGTACCAGTTCCCCGGCCAGCCACGGACTGTCCTGCCAGGCCCGGAGGTCGTGTCGCTGTTCCAACTCGGCGATGACCTCGTCGACCACGTCGGTGGCAGTCATCGCCCGCGGCAACGGTAGGGTGCAGCGCGCGATCATCCGAGGCAGTGACCGTCGGGGAGGGCTGCTGGTCGGCACGGATACCCCGCCCCCGTCGATCCACGGGGGGAGGATCAGGCCCTGCGGGCTGCGGACCAGGAGTAGGACTTCGAGGGAATCGGCGTCGGTGTCGCGAACGTGGCCCTGCGCCACACGCTCCTCGGCGTCGCCGACGCCGCCGGAGAGCCAGCCGATCAGGGGTACGCCTGGTTCGGCGACGCCGGCCAGGCGGAAGCTGTCGGCCTTCGACTCCTTGCTGGCGATCTCGTCGCGTTGTTTCGTCTCCGCTTCGACGATGCTGGGCTGCCAGGACTCGGGGCCGACCGGCGCGTCGCCGTAGGCGGTCTGGGTGATCGGCGAGATGTCGTGCGGCAGCCGCACCGGCGTGCCGTCCAAGTGCGGCAGGAGCACGGCGGCGCTGCGCAGCAGGGTGGCCGGCTGGTACACGCGTCGTGATCCGGTGACCGGCTGGGGTGGTTCGACGCTCCAGTCGGCACCGGTGATCCAGCAGGTCGCCTCGGTGAGCCGGGCGGGTCGGTCGGCGCGGGGGTGGCGGTGCAGCCGTCCGATACGTTGCAACACCAGGTCGACCGGAGCCAGGTCGGTGACGAGCAGGTCGAAGTCGATGTCCAGGGACTGCTCGGCGACCTGGCTGGCCACCACCACATGCCGGTGAGGGCGGTTGTTGCTGCCCGGTGGGCCGAAGGTGTCGCGCAGCCAGCGGTCCTTGGCGGCGCGGTCGACGGCCATGAAGCGGGAGTGCGCCACCGACACGGGTGTGTTCGGCCCGAGGGCCGCGCGGAGCACGGCAGCGGTCTCCTGGACCCGGGCCACGGTGTTGCGGACGACGAGGGCGCAGCCGCCCTCAGCGAGCCGGTCCCGCAGCAGATCCACAAGTGCGGGCAGGTCGTCGGGCAGCCGTCGCAGCGTGACGTCGATCCCGCGACCGGAGTCGCCGCAGCTGATGGCGGTGGCGCCACGCTGGTCCGTGGAGACGGTGACCAGGGGATATCGCAGGTCGCTGCGCAGGGCAGCGTACGGGTCGACCTGTGGTCTGCCTCGGTCGCGCCAGGTCAGCGGCGGCGGGGGGCCGAGGCGACCGTCGTCGTACGCCTTCATCAACTCGGCCCGCCGGTGTGCCGGCAACGTCGCCGAGAGGACCACCACGGGTACGCCGTAGGCGCCGAGCCATTCCAGTGCCCGGTCGAGGAACCGGCCCATGTAGACGTCGTAGGCGTGTGCCTCGTCGATGACGACGACCTTGCCGGCCAGGCCGAGGTGCCGCAGCACCAGGTGCTTGCTGCGCAGCGCGGCGAACAGCAGTTGGTCGATGGTGCCGACGACGAAGCTGGACAGCATCGTCCGTTTGGTGCCGGCAAGCCAGCGGTGCACGCCGATGTCGGCACCTCCGGCGTCCTCGCCGATGCCGCTGGGCAGCGAGGTTGTCCGCAGGTGGTCGTAGTCGGGGTTGAGGGCGGCCTTGCCGTGGGCCAGGCGCACGTCACGGTCGCCTCGGCCGACCTGTGTGTCGGGCAGCCGACGCAGCCAGGACAGCATCCGGCCGAACATGGCGTCGCTGGTGGCTCGGGTGGGCAGGGCCAGGTAGCAGCCGGATGCGCCGGTACGCCGGGCCAGGATCTCCACCGCAGCCAGGGCTGCCTCTGTCTTGCCCTCCCCCATGGCCGCCTCGACGATCATCATCCCGGGCGTGGGCATGGTCTCGGCCAGGTCGACGACGGTGCGCTGCACCGGACGTGGTGTCGCTCCCGTGGGCAGCGCGAATCGTGCCCTGAACAGCTCGTCCACGTTGGCTGGTGGAGCGGTGGGTCGCCAGGGCACGGGCAGGTCCACCAACTCCCACCCGGTTCGTAGCCGATCCTCGTCGCTGCCTGTCAGCAGGTACGGGAAGTAGTTCTCGTTGCTGGCGATCCAGTCGGCGACGATGACCAGGCCGGTGAGCAGAGCCTGCACCGGTTGTGACAGGGCGACGCCGTTCCAGTCGGCGAGTCGGTCGCCGGCGCGGGACCGTTGCGTCATCCAGGTCAACAGTTCGTGCTGCACGTGCTGCCAGGCGGGGCCGCCGAGCAGGTGGGGACGCACCCGCACGTCACGCAGGCCCATGTCGGTCGGCGGAACGCCGTGGTGTCCGCCGACGACGACGGCGAACGGGTGCGGGTCGGTCCAGTCCTGCTGGTGCAGCCAGTCGGCCAACAGCACGTGCCCGGCGGTGGCGTGCGGGGCGTACCTGCGGTCAGCCTTGATCAGATCCCGCTGGTAGCCAAGGCCGTGGTCGCGCATCCGCTCCGCGAGGTTGTACGCCTGATAGGCGAAGGCGGGGGTGGCCTTGCCGATGTCGTGGATGCCGGCGAGCCAGACGAGCAGGGTGCGGGCGTCGGCTTCTGCGCCGGGCAACTCGTCGGCGATGCGGTGCCGGGCGGCGCGGCCCAGCCAGTGATCCCACAGTTGTCCGGCCACGTCGGCGGTGTCGGCCAGGTGCCGCCACAGCGGCAGCCACCCCACCGGTGAGGTTCCCCGGCGGTCGGTCTTACCCCAGACTGCGCGTGCCGCCACGCCCAGCGTTGGGGCATCGGCGCTGACACGGGCGTTCATCGGACCACCGGCAGCAGCGGGCTCGGGGTGCCGCTGTGGGACAGGTAGAGCACGTCCCGGGCCCGGGTCAGCGCGACGAACAGTAGGCAGCGCTCACGTTGGAGATCCTGCCGGTGTGCGTGTGGATCCTCGGCCGCCGAGGTGAGCGCGTGTGGTGCCGGGAGCACGCCCGCGTCGAGCCCGACGACCGCGAGGCACTGGAACTCCAGTCCTTTCATCCGGTGCATGGTGGCTACCCGCACGCCGTCGGTGCCGCGTTTGTCGTCGGCGACGGGGATGTGGGCATCGTTGAGGATCCGACCGACGGCCTTGACCAGTTGACCGGTGCGGACGGCCACTCCGACCGCGTGCGGTTCCACGCCCTGGTCCAGCCAGGTGCCGACCCGTTCGATCAGCGCCTCGCACTCGCCGTCGCGGCTGACGTGCGCGGCCAGCTCGGGTATCCCGCCCCGGGTGACCGAGCGGTATCCCCGCAGCGTGTCGTCCTGCCCGTCGAGCCCGACCGTGGCGTCACCGCCGAGGACCTTGACCGACAGGTCGAGGATCTCGTGGGTGGTGCGGTAGTTGACGCTGAGCCGGCGGGTGCGGCCCCGAACCTCGATGCCGAGTTGGGCCAGTGACACGTGGCTGTCGTAGATGCGCTGGTACGGATCGGCAAGCAGGAACATGTCGTTGGGGCCGGGTGCGACCAACGCCCGCAGCAGGCGCCACTGTGCCGGGTGCAGATCCTGCCCTTCATCGACGATGACGTGCCGATACGGTGCTGGTACGCGGCGGGCGATGGCGGCGGCGTCGTCGGCGAGTTGGGTGTGGGTGCGTAGCCGCCGCTTGGCCAGCGCCCCGGTCACCGTCTCGATCACGGTCCACACCTGGTCGCGATGCGCGGCGCGCAGGCCGGCGCCGCGACCCCGGCGGGTGGCCTCGCGGTACGCCTCGCGGGTGGTCAGCTGTTGGGCCAGCACCACCTGCTCCCACTCGTGCCGCAGGAAGGCGGGGCTGTAGGTGGTGACCTGGCCGGCGCGGTTGAGGTAAGTCGGGCCTGCCTTCGCGGCGGACTCCCACAGCTGGTCGACGATCTCACCGTCGGCGACGGTGACGCGGCCGTTGCCTCGGGTGACGATCTCGTAGGCGAGCTTGTCGACGCTGATCACGTCGATGCGCGCCCGCACCGCCGGGTCGCTGGTGAGCCGGTAGAGCTGTCGAGCGAGAGCCTCAGCAAGAGCGCGAGTGAACGTGGTCAGCAGCACCTTCTCGCCATCGGGCAGCCGCTCGGCGAGGAACACCGCCCGGTGCAGGCCAGTGACGGTCTTGCCGGTGCCGGCGCTGCCGGTGACGAGTGCGGGTCCGCTGTAGGTGTCGCGGTAGGCGACGTCCCGCTGGGTCGGGTGCAGGAAGGTGCGCCACACGTCGAACGGGTGGGCGAGGATGGCCGCGAGTTCCACCGGGCCTGAGACGAAAGCGATCCGCTCGGGGGTGCGTCGCGGCGGTCAGCAGGTCGCCGGTGTCCACCCCGGACACCGTCCGGTCGGCCAGTTCCGCCCAGACCTCCTCCACGGACAGCCCGCTGGCCAGGCCCAGCAGCACGTCGAGTTGGCTCTCCGGTAGGTGCCCGGCCAGGCTTTCGAGTTGCTTGTCGGTGGCGATGACGCGCAGTAGCGGCAGCAGATCCTCATCCACCCCGAGCCTGGTGAAGTCGGCGACCGAGACGTGGGTGAACAGTCCGGCGCTCGCCGGTGGCGCTTCGGCACGGGAGAACTCCTCGATGCCGGCCTGGTCCCGCATCTCCAGCACACCGAGGGCCTGGTTGACGGTGAAACGGCGGCTCACCGCGAAGGCGATAGCGTCGTCGTGGGGCAGGACGTCAAGCAGGGCGTACCTGTCTTCTCCGAGAGCGAGCACCACGCCGCGGTAGAACTGGTCGATCCGGATGGTGCGGATGTTCGGGTCCCGTGCGCCGGTCAGCTTCTCCAGGTGTAGGCCCGCGTGCGTGTGTTCGGCGAACTTGCCGATGGCGGCGTCGACGGCGCGCTGCACCCGGCGTTGCAGCCGGGCGTAGGTGGGTAGGAAGTCCCGGCCGATGGCCAACTCAGCCATACATCCCCCGATGACGGGCACCTGGGCGCAGCCAGGAGCGAGACGGACGGAACTGTCACGCGCCGGACAGGGCCGGCGGTCTGATTCACGCAGCATGGACGGCGGGCACGAACGATTCCCGCTCCGTATCGAGCCCCATCATGCACCTTGTGAACCATGCTTGCAAGCATCCGTCCGTTGTCGATGTTCACCGAAGCGGCTGCGGCGCGCCGGTCGGGTGTTCCTGACCGTGACCAAAACGGCCGCTATGCTGGGCGGCGTGGTGCCCGGCACGAGCCTCAAGGACCGCTATCGGCTGGCCCGGTCTCCGTTGGCGCACAAGGGGATGAGTGAAGTCTGGCCCGCGCACGACGCACTGCTCGACCGGCCCGTCATCGTAAAGTTCGTCGCTGTCACGGAACTGGATCTGGTACGCCGCTTCCGCCGCGAGGCACTGCTCACCGCCCGCCTCGACCATCCCGGCGTGCCCGCCGTCTACGATCTCGGCGAGCACGCCGGCCACCCATACCTGGTCCTTCAGCAGATCAACGGCATCGCCCTGTCGGACCTGGTCGCTGAACACGGTCCACTCCCGATCGGCTGGGTGGCCGCCATCGGAGCCCAGATCAGCAGCGTCCTGCTCGCTGCCCAGCGACTCGGGCTCGTGCACCGCGACATCAAGCCCAGCAACGCCATGCTGGAGCCGAGCGGCGCGGTCAAGGTGCTCGACTTCGGGCTGGCCGTCACGCCCGACGACGACCGCTACTCGCGGATCACCCAGAGCGGGCAGGCGCTCGGCACATTCGGCTACATGGCGCCGGAGCAGATCCTCGGCCAGCGGATCGACCACCGCGCCGACCTGTACGGGTTGGGAGCGACCCTGTTTGACCTACTCACCGGCACCGCGCCCTTCGACGGCCTGACGACCATGACCACCGTGCGGCAGCAGATGGGCGCCACCCCACCACGGCCCGCCACGCTGCGACCGGAGACCCCGTCCGTGCTCGACGACCTGGTGCACGCGCTGCTGGCGTCCGCCCCCGACAGCCGGCCGGACAGCGCCGCCGACGTCTACCGCGTGCTGGCACCGCTGGCTGAGAATCTGCCACCGATTCCCGGCGTACTGGACGATTCCGTCACCGCGGTCCAGGCGTACGCCGCGATCGTCGGACGCATACCGCCGCAACCAGGCCCCACCATCGCACCCGCTGCCGCACCGTCCGCCCTCGACCTGGGGCAGGCCGTGCGACAGGCGGAGCAGATGCAGGCCGCAGGCGAGTTCCGCGCCGCCGCCCGGCAGTGGCGGCGACTCGCCGAGCACCGGGCACGACAGCACGGCGACGAAGATCCGCAGGTGTTCGACCTTCGACTGCGCGCCGCGCGTACCCATGTGGCGCTCGGCGAGCATCCCCGGGCGTTACGACTACTCACGGCTCTGCTGCAGGACCGGGAGCGGGTCGACGGGCCGGAGCATCCCGCCGTGCGGGAGCTACGCGAGGAGATCTCTCGGCTCAGCACGGAGCCGGCCGGCGCGCCTGCGCTCCCGCAGCAATTCGTACCAGACGCGGATCGCTGAATAACCGGGGTAGCAGCACCGCCTTCTGCTCGGCGAACCGGCGACCCCCGTAGCGGAAGATCTGGGCGCAGTTCTGCCCACGCGTCTCGGTCGTCATCGCACGCACCGCCAGTGGGGAGTACATCGTGCTGTGCTTTAGCCAGGCCGCCTCCTCGCCGTGCCGGTCGAACCCCCGGCCGCTCGCCGCATGCCCGAACACGTCGTGGACAGCGCGGAACATGTCATTCTCCCCGTCGCTGAGGTACGGATGGGGGTTGCCGCTCGCCGCGCTGGCCCACACCTTCAGCCGGCGTTGCCGCACGTCATCGATCATCGACTCGACGTCGGCATACGGATCCTCGTCAACGATGCACACTGTCACGCCCAGGCCGCCGAACTCTGCCCGCCCGACCAGGAAGTGATACTGCTGGACGGTCTCCCGGCAGAACGCCGCGTAGGCGGCGTACGCCTGCTCGTCACGATGCGGTGCCGCCACGTACGCGTCGGCGATCGCAGCGCCGAGAACGGGGTCAAGGCGCACTCGCGCGTACGCATGGAAGGCAACCGTGCCGGTGGCGCCGGAAGCGTAGCGCCGCGCGCCGCGACAGACGTGCGCGACCGGCGGAAAGCACGGGGACGCAACGGGTGACGGCGCTGCTTCGAACAAGGGTGTTCATGGTCCTCCTCAGATCGACGGGATCGAATCAGTCGGTGCTGGTCAGCGCGGTGTCGCTCCTTCCCCCACCGACGGCGAGTGCGCCTCCGCACGCGCAGCGATGTACTGCTCGCGACGGAGCAGATCACCGAGCATCCGGATTTCGGAGGCGCGACGTGCCTGACAGAGCTGGGCGATCTTTCCGACCGTGGTGCTGCGCCCACGACGTGGCATGGAACCTCCCAAGGATTGTGAATCAAACGACCGAGACTGTATCGCCTGTGAATCGCGTACACAATGCAGTTAGCCATGTTAGTGTTCACGCGTGACGAGAAAGTCGACGCTGGCCCCGAGCGAGACCACCTTGACCGCCAGCGGCATCGCCCGACTGGCCAAGGTCGGCCGGGCTGCGGTGAGCAACTGGCGACGCCGCTACGCCGACTTCCCGACTCCCGTCGGTGGTAGCCCCGCGAGCCCGTTCTTCGACGCACGGGAGGTCGAGGACTGGCTGCGCCGACACGGCAGGCTGCACCAGGCCAGCACCGACGAGTGGGCCTGGCGGCACGTCGAGAGCTACCAACCAGCAGCGCAGATCAGCGACGTGCTCGGCATCGCCGGCGCACTTCTGCTTGTCCGCGCCGACCAAGCCCCGGCCACCGGCACCGGCCTACCGACACCAAGACAGCTCGTCGCCCAGCTACGCACCCTCGACCCCGACCTGTCCCGGATGGTCGACGCCCTGCTGCCGAAGCAGTGGACCGCGCAGCTCAGCACCCTGCTGGGCACCGTCGACCAACTCGCAGCGGAACAGGGCGCCGAGTCGGCCTTCGAATACCTGCACAACCGCTACGTCTCCTCGGCCCATTCCATGTCCGGCCTGGCCGGGACACCGGACACCGTCGCCGAGGTGATGCTGGCCCTCGCCGAAAGCGGCGCGAACATCTTCGACTTCACGAGCGGCACCGGGTCGATCCTGCGGATTGCCGCCGACAAGGCCTTGACGCGAGGTACGGCCACCCGCTGCTACGCCCAGGAGATCAGCCCGCAGTACGCCCTGATCACCCTGCTGCGGCTGTGGCTGCTGCACCTGCGCGCCCGACGCAGCATGGACAACGCCGAGCCGCCGGTCGTGCGCGTCGGCGACAGCCTGCTCGCCGACGCGCTGCCCGACCTACGCGCCGACGTCGTCGTGGCGAACTTCCCCTTCGGCATCCACGACTGGGGACACGACCGCCTCGCCTACGACCCCCGCTGGACCTACGGTCTGCCCCCACGCACCGAACCCGAACTCGCCTGGGTGCAACATGCCCTCGCCCACCTCGCACCCAGCGGCACCGCCGTCGTGCTCATGCCACCAGCAGCCGCGTCCCGCCCCGCCGGCCGTCGCGTCCGCACCGAACTTATCCGCCGCGGCGCGCTACGAGCCGTCGTCGCCTTACCCGCCGGACTGATGCCGCCCACCGCCATCGGGCTGCACATCTGGGTGCTCACCCAACCCGACCCAGACCAGCCACCCCCCGGCGACATCCTCGTAGTCGATACCACCACCACCGACCGGCCGCTGACCGAAACCGTACGCGCCGCCTGGAGCGCCTACCGGTCACACGAATACGCCGAACTGCCTGGCGTCCATCGCACCGTGCCCCTGATCGACATCCTCGACGACCAGGTCGACCTCACCCCACAACGCCACCTTCCGCACGCCAACGACCCCGCCACCGACCCGGCACAGATCATCGCCAAAATCGGCGAATTCGACCACCTGCTCGACCATCTGCGGCGCGGCCTGCCAGCGGTACAACCGGCGCCAGACGGACCGCTACGCGGCGCCCCGCAGGCCGACGTCGCCGACCTTATTCGGTCGGGCAGCATCACCGTGCACCGCGCCCCCACCCGCAGCCGGTCGACGGGTGCCACCGTCACCGGCATCGTATTGACCGCCGCCGACGTCATCTCCGGCGGCCCGGCCACCGGCACGGCGACCCGCACCGCAGGCGACGAGCCGGGACCTGAGGTACGCCACGGCGACATCCTCGTCCCCGCCATCGGCCGCAGGATCAGCGCATGGGTAGCCACCCCGGAACAGGTCAGCGCCGAACTCGGACCCGGCATCCAACTCATTCGCATCGACACCACCCGCTTCGACCCGTGGTTCATCGCCGGCGTCATCTCCCGCAGCGACAACCGGCGAATCGCCGGACGCGCCTCCAGCACCGGCAACGGGGCTATACGCATCGACGTCCGGCGGCTGTCCATCCCGGTCGTGGCGCTCGAACAGCAGCACGCGTACGGACACGCCTTCCGCCAACTCATCGAATTCCGCACCACCCTGGAACGAGCATCAGCGACCGGAGTCACACTCGCCCACGAGATCAGCAACGCGCTGACATCAGGCACCCTTGGCCTCACATCCTGATCGACCCCCGATGAAGCTGGGCAGTTCGGCAGCCAGGAGCGACGACCAAACTGGTCGTCCAGAATCGAGCCGCCCGAATCTGCGGCCCTACCACCCGCGATTCGCCCGGTACGCTGCTCCCAGCCGCACATCAACAGGCACGCGCCGCCCTCGCAACACCAGTGTCGAAAGGGCCGATCTTGCGAACCAAAGTGAATGAAATCGGAGTGGTTGATCTATAACGCCGCAGGTCAAGAAGCCTGCTCCCCGCGCACGCGGGGGTGATCCCATGGTTCTGCGGCCGGGGGAGTCGGTGATCGTCTGCTCCCCGCGCACGCGGGGGTGATCCCACCCCACCCGCGCCACCGCCGCCCGTATCGACCTGCTCCCCGCGCACGCGGGGGTGATCCCTGACGGTCACACCACGTCTCAATCTCCCGTGACTGCTCCCCGCGCACGCGGGGGTGATCCCAGCTCGGCCGCGATCACCAGGCACGCCTCTTTCTGCTCCCCGCGCACGCGGGGGTGATCCCCCTCCGCCGCAGAACCCGCCTGGTGTGGTGGACTGCTCCCCGCGCACGCGGGGGTGATCCCTGGCTGTCGTAGGCGACATTCACCTCAGTCGACTGCTCCCCGCGCACGCGGGGGTGATCCCAAAGGAGCGGCCCCCCCGGAGACTCCGGGGGGCCTGCTCCCCGCGCACGCGGGGGTGATCCCTCGTCGGGTACTGCTCGACGCTTCGCAGTCCGCTGCTCCCCGCGCACGCGGGGGTGATCCCCACAGACGGGGCCGTCACCGACGTGAACCGGGCTGCTCCCCGCGCACGCGGGGGTGATCCCTCGTGTGGGCTGGGTGGTGTGACGGCGTGCTGCTGCTCCCCGCGCACGCGGGGGTGATCCCTGGTGCAACTGTTCGGCGACACGGGCTGGCTGCTGCTCCCCGCGCACGCGGGGGTGATCCCTGGTCCGACCTGGACACCAGCGCGGCCACGAACTGCTCCCCGCGCACGCGGGGGTGATCCGGTCCGGCCGACGTCGGGGTCGATCTCCTCGACCTGCTCCCCGCGCACGCGGGGGTGATCCCGTGGCCGCCGACCTGGACGTGCGGCTGGCGGCCTGCTCCCCGCGCACGCGGGGGTGATCCACGCCGCCGACCACTGGCCGCCGTCGCAGTAGCCCTGCTCCCCGCGCACGCGGGGGTGATCCCTCATCCAACCGCGCCTGGGTGGAGGCGACTACCTGCTCCCCGCGCACGCGGGGGTGATCCGCGGTAGAGGCGGGTACTCCGGCCGGTGTAACCCTGCTCCCCGCGCACGCGGGGGTGATCCAACTGACTCGCGGACGAAAAAGGAGCCCCGGCCGCCTGCTCCCCGCGCACGCGGGGGTGATCCCTGCACTCACCGTGTCTCCGCATACCTGCCCGGCTGCTCCCCGCGCACGCGGGGGTGATCCGGCGTCCCTGTTGAAGAAGTACGGCCCGTACTGCTGCTCCCCGCGCACGCGGGGGTGATCCGGCGGCGGCCTGTCCGGCATGGAGGCGACGTACCTGCTCCCCGCGCACGCGGGGGTGATCCCCAACATGGTCCACGTTCACTCCGTGGCCGTGCCTGCTCCCCGCGCACGCGGGGGTGATCCCGTGGCCGCGTACAAGCGACCCCAGCGCCATTGCTGCTCCCCGCGCACGCGGGGGTGATCCCATGGACCTCCAGTGGGGCGTCCGGAAGGTCCTCTGCTCCCCGCGCACGCGGGGGTGATCCCCTCCGCGGCGGCCAGCCATTCCGGGTGGGCGCCTGCTCCCCGCGCACGCGGGGGTGATCCGTCTCCGAAGTGATTCCCCGAAGTGACCCGTTGCTGCTCCCCGCGCACGCGGGGGTGATCCCATGGCGATCAGCTTCGCGGAGCAGATCAACAACTGCTCCCCGCGCACGCGGGGGTGATCCCCATCCGGATCACGCTGAGCACGCGCCCGGAGCCTGCTCCCCGCGCACGCGGGGGTGATCCCGACCCCGCGTCGGTAAACCAGTCGACGGCCGGCTGCTCCCCGCGCACGCGGGGGTGATCCCGTGCGGTTGCCGACCGCCCGGATCCGCCACCACTGCTCCCCGCGCACGCGGGGGTGATCCCTGATCGTGCAGTACGTAGTGGTGCTCATGAGCCTGCTCCCCGCGCACGCGGGGGTGATCCCTGCACGATCAGTCCCCGCTGGTGGGGTCGTAGCTGCTCCCCGCGCACGCGGGGGTGATCCCAAGGTGTCGAACCACCCGGTGTTCGACGTGATCTGCTCCCCGCGCACGCGGGGGTGATCCCCTGCGCGAGGAGATCGAGGATGCAGGCGGGGACTGCTCCCCGCGCACGCGGGGGTGATCCCCGGGAGCGCTGGTACACGCAGCGCACCCGCCCCTGCTCCCCGCGCACGCGGGGGTGATCCCCGATGTGACTCCGGCAGCAGCCGCCCCCGAATCTGCTCCCCGCGCACGCGGGGGTGATCCCCGCCCCCACCCTGTGATCGCGGGTAGGGGCTGCTGCTCCCCGCGCACGCGGGGGTGATCCCGTCGACCTTGAAGCCGTGCCGGCCGAGGCGCCCTGCTCCCCGCGCACGCGGGGGTGATCCCGCGCTACGCAGCACGTACATGGTGGGCGGAGACTGCTCCCCGCGCACGCGGGGGTGATCCCACGCTTTCCTGCCGCAGGGGGCTCCCACCTTGCTGCTCCCCGCGCACGCGGGGGTGATCCCCTACTCATCCAGCTGCGGGCCGGTGACCTGGCCTGCTCCCCGCGCACGCGGGGGTGATCCCTTGGGTGCCTGCGCGTCGATACGCCCGGCGGCCTGCTCCCCGCGCACGCGGGGGTGATCCGGTGCTGCCCGGTGTCGACCGGGGCGCGTTCCTCTGCTCCCCGCGCACGCGGGGGTGATCCCTGCACCGTCAGATCCGATTGGGTGAGCAGCTTCTGCTCCCCGCGCACGCGGGGGTGATCCCCCGATGGAGGCACAGCCGGTCATGGTCGGAAGCTGCTCCCCGCGCACGCGGGGGTGATCCCCGCCCGGTACAGGCCGTGGATGTCGACCAGGCCTGCTCCCCGCGCACGCGGGGGTGATCCGTAGACGCTGCGGCGGTACCGGTAGGGGGTGAGCTGCTCCCCGCGCACGCGGGGGTGATCCCGTTGCCGTCATGCAACGGCCGACGGACGTCAGCTGCTCCCCGCGCACGCGGGGGTGATCCCCTTCCCGGAGCTACCGCCGCCGAACCGGACTTCTGCTCCCCGCGCACGCGGGGGTGATCCCTCCGCAAGTGAGCCTGAGGAGGACTGGTGAAGCTGCTCCACGCGCACGCGGGGGTGATCCGAGCAGCGCGCAGGCGCTGCTGATCCTCTGGGGCTGCTCCCCGCGCACGCGGGGGTGATCCCAGCCCGGCGGACCCTGAGGTCTACGTCCGGGCTCTGCTCCCCGCGCACGCGGGGGTGATCCCGCGTCCAGATGCTCCCGGACCCGCTCCTCCCCCTGCTCCCCGCGCACGCGGGGGTGATCCCTCGCTGCGTCCTGCGGGCTACCGGCGATGCCCTGCTCCCCGCGCACGCGGGGGTGATCCCTTCCGCCAGCCGATGGTCGGGAACGGCCGATCCTGCTCCCCGCGCACGCGGGGGTGATCCCCGGGGGACGCCTCCGCCGCTTTCTCCGCTCTACTGCTCCCCGCGCACGCGGGGGTGATCCCAGGGCGTCGGAGTGAACGGCGACCCCGAAGCCCTGCTCCCCGCGCACGCGGGGGTGATCCCCCGCCTCGAACGGCGCGGTCGGCAGCGTGTCGCTGCTCCCCGCGCACGCGGGGGTGATCCCGCCTTGGGGACGATGACCACCGCCGTGCCTCCCTGCTCCCCGCGCACGCGGGGGTGATCCCGAGGGTCTTCTCCCACAGGCGGGCGAGCTTCCCTGCTCCCCGCGCACGCGGGGGTGATCCCTGCCCGGCCAAGGTGCTGCGGCTGCGCTCCGGCTGCTCCCCGCGCACGCGGGGGTGATCCCCCGTGGCCTTCGCGCGCCGCGCGGCTTCAATCCTGCTCCCCGCGCACGCGGGGGTGATCCCTGGCCCGCAGCCTGGAAGTGCTGCGGGATGACCTGCTCCCCGCGCACGCGGGGGTGATCCCTCGCGGCCCGCCAGATCCGGATCGTGCACCGACTGCTCCCCGCGCACGCGGGGGTGATCCCGCCTGCCGGAGCTGCGCGGTGTTCTCGGCCACCTGCTCCCCGCGCACGCGGGGTGGCGGCCACGCGCACTACCCGCATCCTCCTGGTGACCGACCGGCCATCATCTCAATCTGCCGACAGCCCGCCTTCGAGGAGTTGCCTAATCAGTGAGGCCGGGAGCTGCCCGCCGGCTGGCAGAGCGCCCGCGAGAGCCCGCTATGACCGATTCGGCGAGGTCGAGCGCGCGGAGCAGAGTTCTCAGCTGCGCCGTCGGCATGGTGCCGTGGTTCAAGCCGCATGCTGATACAAGCGCCTTGAGCTGGTTCGCCGGGTGGTGGCGGGTGGCCGCGAGGCAGGTGGGGCGAGTCAGCAGATCGCGTGCGGCGTACCCGTCGCCCGCAGCGTGGTGGATCAGTTCGACGGTAATCTGCTCGGCAGCTGGGTGATCTTGGCCGAGGGTGTCCAACAGGGTGAGGCCGAGCCGGGTGTGGAAGACAGTAAGTCCGGGCTTGGCGGGTCCGAGGGCGTGGTAGGCGGTCAGCGCCCTGGCCTCCTGGTCGTCTGCGAGGTTGGAGTTCGGCATCAGTAGGAGCAGGCAGGCGGTGACGGCGTCTTCCCAGGGTTCGCCGCGTTGGGTGGCGTCTAGCATCGCGCGTGCCTGCCGGTGGCGGCCTGCTACGGCGTGGGCGATGACCGCTATCTGCCTGCCGTCGAGCATGCGCTGGCCGACTCCTTTGTACTGGCTCAGGCGGTGGCCGGCTTCGTCCCATTGGCCTGCGGTGGCGAGGGCGTGGGCGCCGGTGCCGAGTAGGACGGTCCATAGCCATGTTCGTGTCTTGGTGTGGGCGCCGGGTGTGTCGGTGAGGCGGGCGGCGGGGATGGTGAGGCTGTCGATCAGAGTGTCGGTGCGGGTGTCGATTGCCTGGAAGAGGGTTTCGAGCAGGGTCCAGGCGGCGGGGCCGTCGCCTGCGCGGATGTGGAGGCGGGCGAGGTTCACGATGGGTTCGAGTGCGTGTTGGGGCTCGCTGTCGTGGGCGAGTGCGATGGTGGCGAGCCGGTGGCACCAGGCGCGGGCCAGATCGGGCAGGCCGCAGTCGGAGGCCAGGAGGGCGGCGAGGTTGAAGACTGCGGTCGCTGCGGCCACGTCGCGGTCCTTGCTGGCGAGGTGGGCGCGTTCTTGAAGATCGGCTACGCGCCGGGCCAGGGGCGTGCAGGCGGGCCGGGGCCGGGCGATCAACGGGAACCTGCCGGCAACTGCCGGGTCCATGAGTCACCACCCGGTGTGGGAACGCGCGGTGCCGGGTCCGGGCCGAAGATGATGGTTTTGGCGACAGGGGCGAGGGCCGCTTGATGGAGGCCGGGAATGCTGCGGCGGTTCCAGGCGAAGATCACATGGTGAGCGAATACCGCGCGGAGACCGCGCCGCAACCGTCCGGTTTGGTTGAGCCGGTTGAGGGTGTCGCCTGCGGCGGTATGCGCCTCGAACCACGTGCCGGCGGCGGCCATCGGCGTCCCCTCGCGGGTCAGGCTCGCCGGGTCCACGGTGAAGAGTCGCTGTAAGGACTGCTGCTGGGCGTCGATGAGCGCGGGCGGGGGTGAGGCCCGATGGTCCGCGACGCGTGCCCACACGTCGCCTTGTTCGTACCAGTCGAGGCCCGCCGCTCGCATCATCGCTGCGGTGAGCATGATCGATAGCTCGCGTTGGTGGGCGGCTAGCTGGGCGGTGCTACGGGCAAGTAGGCGGCGGCTGTCGTGGTGCCAGAGCCGGTGGGCGATGTCCATAGCCTCAGGGCCGCCGAAGGCGTGGGTTTCGGGTTCGTAGATGCCGGGGACGGCGGCGCGGATATGGCGGTCGTGCGTGAGCCGTTCCAGCTCGCTGGTCAGGTAGCGGTCGGCGTTGGTCGTGGTGTCGGTGGGGAGGTAGCGCAGCCGCCAGTTGTCTTTGCGTACGTAGAACCAGGTGGTGATGAGGTGGCGGGCTTCGGCTTTGGCCAGGATCGGCGCGAGATGCCTGCTGGCTGTCTGTTCTGCGGCATGGGGGTCAGGGAAGGTGATCGTGGTTTGTCGCCATTCGGGTGCTGTCATCAGTGCTCTCCTCGGTTAGGTGAGGGCGAGGAAGGCGTCCCAGCCGGTGGCCGGCCTGCCGGTGGTGGCGGTGTGGACGGCGAGTGCGGCTCCGGCGGCACCGTTCATCAGCTCCGGATCGCCGCAGGTGTCGGTGGCGAGCTGGCTGGAAAGCTCGGTGGCGAGGCCGGGAAGCTGGGCGGTGAGCTGGGCCGAGCGGTGCGGGTTGGTGCTGCCGGTGGCCATGCGGTAGGCGGATTGGAGGAGTCCGGCTTTGCTATGGCACAGACCGATGTCAGGAAGCCGGTCACGCTGGCTTTCGTCGGACAGTACGGCGAGCAGCGCTGTCTCCGCCTGCTCGTGGCGGGCCTCGTCATGTAGGGCGAGACCGGCGAGTTGTTGGGCGCGGGCGATGCCGGGGGTTCCGTAGCACCAGGAGGGCCGGTGTCGTCGTGGGGTGGCGTCGGGGGTGACGTAGCCGGGCCACCAGGTTCCGGCAGGGTCGTCGTGGCGGTGGTTGTCGGTCCAGTCGCACAGGGCGGTGAGGGCGGTGCGGGCTGCGGGGGTGTCGTAACCGTGGAGGATGGCGTAGGCGAGCAGGGCGATGACTGCGCTGATGCCGTGGGCATCTCAATGCCGCCCTGGTCTTAGTTGCCCTTGCGGGCATGGATGAACCGGCGTTCGTAGGAACTCAGGAGCACCGTGGGGTCGGCCATGAGCGCGGCGAACCGGTCGGCGTCCGCGTCGGTGATGCCGGTGAGGTGGGGCCGTCGGTGTGTGACGACGCCGGTGACGAGGCGGCCTCCGGGGCCGCCTCCGGTCCAGGTTTCGGTGGTGGTGTGGACGCAGTACTGCACCATGCCGTTGTTCAGGAGGAGGGTTTCGGGGTCAGCCGTCCAGGTGCCGCCGTCACGGTTGGTGATGGTGGTGTGGAGCTGCTGCATGACGGCGTGGATGAGGGTGGCGTCTTCGTTGTCGGGGGCTCGGTGGATCCGCGGCGGGGTGGGTGTGAAGTCGGCGAGGACGAGCCAGCCGCCCGGCCGCAGCCGGGCGATCATCTGCTCCACCACGTCGATGGGGTCACGTAGTGGGTGGGGCCAGCGGGCGATGATGTGGTCGTAGCTGTCCAGCTTGCCGGGCAGCATCTCTCGGTCGAGGTCCCGTGCGGCGGGGTCGATGACGCTGGTGGGAGTGAGCTGGCTGGTGTCGGTGTCGACTGCGGTGACTGAGCCGTAGCGGCCGACGAGTTGGGCCAGGCGGGCGGTGATATTGCCGGTACCGGCACCGATTTCCAGGATCCGCTGGTTGGTTCTGATGTCGAGCCGGTCGAGGTCGGTGAGGAAGATCGGGTCGAGGAGTGGGGGCGCGGTGTGGGCGGGCAGCGGCGTGGTGGTCATGCGTTCCTCCTGCTGTCGGCGGTGTTGGTGATGCCGCCGGCATCGGTGCCGGTGGCGTCTGAGGTGCTTGTCAGTTGCTGGTAGTGGCGGTGGTGGGCGGGCGGATGAGTTTGAGGAACTCGGTGGCCTCTTGGATCACGTCGTCTTGGTGGTGCAGGAGGGGTTCGGCGGCGTACTCGGCGGCGACGTCGGCGTAGGGGTCCGGGATTCCGGTGGTGTGACCGGACAGTTCTTCCAGGAACGCCAGGACGCAGAACGGCACGTACCAGGGGTTGTAGCCGCCCTCGTGAGTGGCGACGAGGCGTCCGTGGCAGAGCCGGTCGGCCGCGTCGACGAGGAGTCGGGTCATGGTGCGGTAGCTGTCGGCGGTGAGGACCTGCCGGGCCATGGGGTCCCAGGCGTTCGCGTCGAAGCCGGCCGCGAGCAGGATCAGGTCGGGCTTGAACCGGTCGAGGGCCGGGATGACGACTTGGCGCATGGCCTTGAGGTAGGCGGCGTGCCCGCTGCCGGCGGGTAGTGGCACGTTGAGGGCGTACCCGGTGCCGTCGCGTACACCGTGTTCGTGGATCCAGCCCGAGTTGGGCGGGTAGGACAAGGCTTGGTGCAGGGAGATGGTGAGCACGGTCGGATCGGTGTAGAAGATCGACTGGGTGCCGTTGCCGTGATGGGCGTCCCAGTCCACGATCGCGATCCGCGGCAGGCCGAGTTCGGCTTGGGCGTGCCTGGCGGCGACCGCGAGGGAGTTGAACAGGCAGAAACCCTGGCCGGAGTCCGCCGTGGCGTGGTGGCCGGGTGGCCGTGTCAGGGCGTATCCCCGGGTGAGCTCACCTTTCGCGACTGCGGTGACGAGTTCGACCAGGCCACCGGCGGCAAGTCGGGCGATGTCGTAGCTGCCGCGGCCTACCGGGCTGAAGCCGTCGCCGGCGTCTCCGCCGCTGCGCTCGCTCTGTTCCTTGATGCGCTGCACGTGGTCGCCGGTGTGAACCCGCAAAAGTTCGGTCATGGTGGCTTCGCGGGGCTCGATGACGACGAGTTTGTGGAGCAGGCCGCAGGCGTGGATCAGCTCGTGGGTGCGTCGTTTGGCGTCGGCGGCTTCGACGTGCTTGCCGGGTTGAACGCCTGCTAACGGGTCCGCGGGACGCAGGCCGGCGCTGGTGCCGGTGTCGTGCCATGCGAACAGCGGGTGGTAGACGTAGCCGGTGGGCATGGTTTCACCTCCGTGAGCGGGGCCGAGGGATCGGTGCCCTGACAGCGCCTGTCAGGTCGGCGGCGAGGGCGTCGATCTGGCCTTTGGTGATGCCGGGCATGCAGATGAGGTGGCTGACCGGTCCGTCGGTGGCCAGCAGCCACCTCGCGCGTACCGGCTCGGGCGGGGTGGGCAGTACGACGGTGAAGGCGTGGGGGTACCGCCACGCTCTCCAGCCGGCCGCGCGGATCTTCTCGACGGCGTACGCGGCGACGCGACGGGCCTCGGTGGCACGCCAGCGGTGTCCTTCGCGGCCGTGGGTGGCGATGGCGTGCCAGAGCAGGGCGGCGGCCAGGCCGCAGCGGGAGCCGGTGACGGTGGTGTCGACGCTGTTGGTGTAGGCGATCGGCTGCTTGGCCGGGTTGCGGACGCTGTCGCGGATGAGGACCACCCCGCACGGGGTCGGCACACCGAGGAACTTGTGGCCGCTGATGGCGATGCTGCCGATGCCGCCGGCATCATCGAGGCGCAGCTTCCCGTCGAGAGCGAGCGGGATCCCCGACAACGCCGCGTCGACGTGCAGGTGCCCGACCATGCCGTGCTCGGCGAGGATCGCACGGATGCGGGAGGTGTCGTCCACGGCCTCGGTCATGGTGGTGCCGGCGGTGGCGACCACGATCGCCGGCCACCGCCGGCGCCTCCGGATCAGCTCGGCGAGGTGGTCGTAGTCCATCTCCCCGTCCGGGTGCGCCCGCACGACCGCCTGGTAGGCGCCGAGCATGCCCACGATCTTCGGGATCGAGTAGTGGGCGGCCTCGGAGAAGAAGATCCGCGCGGTCGGCCACCGCCGGTACGCGGCGAGCAGTGCGGAGAGGTTGCCTTCGGTGCCGCCGGTGGTGACGTAGCCCCACCGGTCGTCGGCGGGCATGGCGAGCAGCTCGGCGACCCAGGCGATCACGGCCTGTTCCAGCACCCGCGTGTGCGCCACCCCGCCTCGGTCGGAAGGGTCGCCGATGTTGTTCCACAGGCGGCTACCGAGACGGGTCATGACTGCGGTGTGGTCGAGGTCGACGGCACCGGGGTAGCCGATGCTGGTCGGCGCGGTGGCAGCGGCGTCCTGAACGAGGTGGTCGAGGACGGCGGTGACGTCGATGTCCTCGCGGCTGAGGTCCGCGGCGACGGCCAGGTCGAGGATCGGGGTGGGCGTCACGCCGCCGGCTCCTCGCACAGATGATGCTTCAGGGCGCCGTGCAGGCTGGCGAGCTGCCGCCACACCTCGCGGATGGCGTAGTCGCCCTGCTCGGTGAGGTTCTTGTGCGGGTTATGCCAGTGCGGGTTCCAGTTCGGTTCGAGGGGCCGGCTGCTGCGCACGCCCGAGTTGCCGCTGCGGGCGTGTGGGTCCCGATCGACCTGTATGGCGGTGTCGTCGGTCAGCAGCACGTAGCAGCGGCCCTTGAGGTCGAAGGCCGACCTCCTGTAGCCGCCGGACGGATTGCGGAGGGTTTGCGCGAGCTGGTACCAGGAGCCGTCGTCGGAGTCCAGGGTGCTCACACCCGCACCGGCATAGGTCGCGTCCGGCGGGAGGGTCATGTCTCCGCCGTTGACCATCGACCGCTCCGGACCGAGCGGATGCCACGAGCGCCGCAGCGCCTTCGCATGGGCGATGTTGCCCTTGACGATGCCGGCCAGGTCCGCCAACAGCGCGCGGAGATCGTTCGACTCGGGAGCCGCCAGGAACAGCCGAAACGCCGTGTGAAGCCGGAAGCCCTGGGGTTCCGTCGGCGCGTCGGAGGTGAAGAACAGCATCACCCCGTGTGGGCCGAGGGCTTCCCGCGTCCCGTACCGTTCGTCGGCCGCATGGATGTGGCCGGAGTTGAAGCGCGTGCACCGGTACACCACCTGCTGACGCAGATCCGCCCACCAGCGATCGTCGCGGCGAGGCGCCTCGACCTCCGGCTCTCCGGCCGCTGCGGATGGTGCCGACGCGACGGGCTCAGGTGCGGGCGGCTCGGGCGGGGGCTCCGGTAGACGCCGGTAGGCGCCAGCAGGAGGTCCGTAGCCGGGCTCGGGTGGTGGCCCATAGCCGGGCGGCGGCCCGTAGTCAGACGGCGGCCCATAACCGGGTGCCGGCCCGTAGCCGGGCGGCGGTCGATGCTCGGCGGATCGGGGCACCCCGATGTGCCCCTGGCTCCAGCCGGGATGCACAGGGTCGACAGGGCCGTTCTGGCGGCCGGCGGATCGTTGCGCATGCGTCATCATCACGGCCCTTGTCAGATCGAGACGTTGATGGCGTCGGGCACAGCGTTCGGCTGCGGGGTACCACGGCCGATTGCGGCGTAGACCTCCGGCCGGGACTGCCGCAGGTGCCCGGCCCACATCCCGCCGATGACCGCAGCAGCGATAATGATCGCGGGCAGCAGCAGCGGGACCACCGATCCCGGCGCGGCACCGAGCAAGCTCCCGACGTTGAACACCATCGCGGCAAGCACCGCCGCTCCGGCGAGCAAACCCAGCACGGGCGCGACCTTCCACTCCCACACGCCGGCCCGCTCACCCTGCACCTCGGCCGGAGCGCGCAGCGCGGCCAGCGACGCGGCCAGCAGCAGGCACAACAGCCCCATCGCACCCAACGTCGACAGCCAGGTGAACATCTGCCCAATCGGGTCGGCGCCGGCCGCCGCGAACCCGGCCACCACCACCACGGCGATGACCGTCTGCGTCAGCGACCCGCCGCGCGGCGCGCTGACTCGCGCCCCACCCTCGGCACCCGCGAGCCTTGCCGGCAGCACCCCCTCGCGCGCCATCGCGAACACGTACCGAGCGATCACCGAATGGAAAGACAGCTTCGAGCTGCCGATCCCGAACAGCAGCGTCACCCCCGCGACGACCACCAACCAGCTACCGACCCGACCCAGAATCGTGAACGGCAGATCGCCGTCCGCCGCAGCCATCTCCCCCACGAACGCAGGACCGACCGCCACGCCCATCGCCCACGCCGCCACCGCATACACCCCGCCGAGCACGAGCACCCCACCGATCGTGGCCCGGCCCACCGAACGCCGGTCGACAGCCTCCTCGACAAAGCTGCCCGAAGCATCGACGCCCATCACCGATGCCACGCAGAAGGCCACCGCCCCACCAAGGCCGCCAACCAGCAACCCCGACGCGTCGAAGCCATCCCAGGACACCCCACCCGCCGGCGGCTGGCCCAGAGCGGCCAACACGAACGCGGCCACGATCAGCAACGACACCACCAGCACAGCGGACAGCACCACAGTCGACCGGACGATCGGCGCGCGACCGAACGCACCCACGGCCGCGAGGGCGATACCCGCCCACACCCACCACACCCCACCGAGATGGGCAGCCACAGTGGCACCGAGCAGCCCGTACAGACTGATCCCGATCGCGTTGTATGCCACCAGAGCGACGAAACCGCCAGCCACACCCCAGCCACGCCCCAGACCACGGGCGAGGATGCCGTAGTAGGCGGCCGGATGCCCGACCTGACGCGCCATCGCCGTGTACCCCACCGCCAGCAACGCCACCGCAGCCGCCACCAGCACGTACGTCAACGGCAACGCCGTCACACCGGTGGTCGCGTAGATCGCCGGAATACCACCGACCAGCACCACCACCGGCGCCGACGCCTGCGATCCGAAGACCCACAACCCGAACGGCGTGACCGTGCGACGCGCCAACGCCACCTGCACCCCCGCCGTCATCGCCCCTCACCCCGCTCAGCGGCGTCCGGGCACGACGAGCTGCGGCAGCCGTCCACCGGATGCCGATCCACGGCGGCGGCGTTGACCGGCACCAGGTACACCGCCACCGGCCGCACCGGGCCGGAATGCCAGTAGCTCTGGTCGCGGGCGAGGCACCGTTCGGCCACGTCCTTGTCGGGCGTGAACCCGAACAGGTCGTGGCTGCCGTTGCGCCACTCGCGCCGGATCGCGTAACCCCACACGAACTCGGTCGACGTCCCGGCTCCCGCGTCCGGGACGGCACCAGCGGGACGCGCCAAGCCCAGCCGTGTGGCCAACCACTGCCCCACGTTGCGCCGTCGTGGGGCGGCTGTGGTGACGGGATCGGTGGCTGTGGTCAGCATGAGAAAGTCCTCCTCCAGAAGTTGGGTATGACGAGGTGGCCTGCTGACCGACGAAACGCCAGCAGGTGATCAACGTGATGTCAGAGCCGCGCCGCTCAGGGCGAACGCGGTGACGCCGTCAGCAGCAGCGCGCCGCGAAACGGAATCGCCGTGCGCTCGGCACGGACCCGAGCTGGCAACTCGTCACCCGTGGCGTCGCCGGGTCGTCCGGCGCGGGCTGGTGGTCGCCACATTCGCCACAGCACCGGACCACCGGGCTCCAGCAGGATCGGCGACCGCGGCACGTAACCGAGCCGGGCCAGCAGGCCATCCCGAGGACGGTCCGTACTCACCTCCGCGTACGCCGGCAGCCCCACCACGTCCAGGGACCGGTGGTAGCCGGCCAACAACGCGCTCCCTACCGCGGCCTGCCGACGGTCGGCGGCGACCGCCAGATGCGCGAGGTAGTGATGCGCCGTGTGCGGGTGCACCGCGTCGACGTACGCGTGCAGCAGACCGATCCGGGTCGCATGCGCGCCGAGCAGCCGATGCAGGTCGTACATCCACACCGCGGACGCCGGTGGTGTCGCCGGCCGCGAGTACCAGATCGCGACGGCGGCATGGTCGTCAGTCGTGTCGACCTGGCCGTGTGCCAACCCCTGCGCCACGACGAACCGCGCGTACCGCCGCAACACCGCCGGGCGTTCGGCCGCATCCGGTACCAGCCAGGCACCCAACCGCTGACTCAGCAGCGCGTCCGCCAGCACCCTGGACAGGACGGCCGCATCATCGCCGGTCGCGCGACGGACACCGGATTCCATCAGCCGCATCTCAGCTCCCCGAAACTTGATTGACGCCGTCACGCTCGGCGTCGTCGTCCCGCTCCGACCCACACGACGGCGCGGACCGCTGGCGACTCCCCCACGCCGCCGAACCGGGTGTCCGCTGGAAGGTGGCGGCCACGTGCAGGCTGTCGACAGCGACCCCGGCCGCAGGCAGGCGACGCCGCGCCGCCTCGATCAGCTGCGGTGGGCCACAGACGTAGACCGCCTGACCCGCCCGGTAGTGGGACAACGCCGCCGTGAGCACGTCCCCCTGAGCAGCCGGCTCGACATCACGGTCGTGCGAGAAGGCCAACACCACCGTCAGCCAGTCACGATGCGCCGAAGCGAGCTTGTCGAGCGCCACCGCGTCATACAGGTCCAGCAGCGTGCGCGACCCCACCACCAACGTCACCAGCCGCGCGGCCGGCGCCGACGCGACCTGCTCCACCAACGCCCGCAACGGGGCAAGACCCGTACCGCCGGCTACCAGCAACAGGTCAGCATCACCGGACGCCTCCAACGACAACCCGACATCACACGCCGGCCCCAACCACACCAACTCCCCCGGCGCGACCCGCTCGACCAGCACCGGCGACACCGGACCTCCCGCCACCGCACGGACGTGGAACTCCACCGTCCCGTCCGGACGAGGGGCGTTCGCCGGCGAGTACCAGCGCCATACGCCCGGCACACGCGGCGTACACACCGGCAGTGCTTGACCGGGTCGGTACCGCAGCCGCCGTGCCGGGCGGACCGTCAACACCGCCACGCCATCGGCCGCCGCCTCACAGGCCTCGACCTCGCCGACCGTGACATGCGGGCCGTCACCCAACACGCCCGCCGCCCGCTCGGCCAACCGGAGGATCCGGCGGCAGCCCCGCTCCCAGACACCGTGCAGCTCCGGCTCCCAGCAGTCACCTGCGAACCGGCGCACCGTGTCCACCATCGCCGCTGCCACCACTGTGCCGTGATACGGGTACAGGCCGAAACGCTGATGCATCCGACCCAACGCCGCCAACCCCGCACGCCGGCCGGCTGCAGCATCTCTGCCAGCAACCAGCTGCCCCAGCGTGGAGAAGAACATCGGCGCAACCTGGTGCGGGAGGAAGCGCACGCTCCGGTCCTCCATGAACGCCCAGAATTGATCGGCGGCGCGGTCGTGTGCGGCGAGGGCCCCCGCAAGCGACTGTGCTGGATCGTTCATCAGCCGGTCGGCTCCTGCGACGACGGCCTCTTTCGGCCAGAGCCCGGGCGGGCCGGGCAGCCGAGGAAGCTGGAGGCCGGACGACCGGGGCGCAAGGCCGGCACGGTAGGGCCGCTGGTCTGCACCTCGAAGAGATCGATGCTGCGGGTTGCGTGGGTCGGTGTCGGACCGTCCGCACGACCTCCGAGGGACGTCGCGACGGCTGTGCTGCCCGATAACGGAAAGCCGAGAGGATTGAACGGCCGGTCGTCGGCCGGGAGGAACCACTTCATCCGGCGTATTCACCCCTCCTATACCTGCGGCATTGACGAATAGCTCGCTGCAAGTCAACGATCACGCAACGCCGCGGAGCTGGGAATGCCGACCTCCGGTCCGACCTCACGCACCGACTTGCGGTCCGACCGGCACCTGACCTGGAAATCGTGGCGGCGCCAGCGGACCCCCCCGTGCATGACACGCCTTCCTGGAGATTCGTTTTGCAAGTAGTGCGCCTTTGGCTGGTTCGACGCGAAGGGGTGGAACAGGCACTCCAAGCGTCACGCCCTGACGTGAATGGTCGAGGCATGCGGGATCGTCAACTACTCCGCAGACGCCACGCCGCACCGGAATTTCTTGACCTTCGGTTTGCCCGCCACCACCATGGCAGCAATGGACGACGCAACAAGGTTGCGCTTCGGCTGGCGCCGGCGGCGCGGCCCACACGCCGCCCTGAGTCCTGTCTGGTCGACTGGGAGGGGGTGCCCGTGCCTCGTCATCCCGAGACGATGATCGTGCCGAACACTGTCCTCGCCGAGAGACGCGCCGGGCTGCCGTCGCCCCGGCGGCCTGGGCAGCGCATGTCCCGCGCCGAGTTGGCCGACGCCGTCAACGCCGCCCTGGACCAGCTCTACCCGGGCCGGAACCTCACCGCTCACTACGTCGACCACCGCTGGGTCGGCAAACTGGAACGCGGGGAGCACCGCTGGCCCAGCGAACAACGCCGGGCCGGCCTGCGGCACGTTCTCGGCGCCGACACCGACGCCGGACTCGGTCTCTACAACCCACGACGCACCGACGGTCGCCTGACCTCCGATCACCAGCGATATCTGCGAGTCGGGAGCATGGCAGCGGTCACCACCGCGTTCACCGCAGCGAATACTGCTGCACGGGATCCCGATAGGCGCGATAGATTCGCAAACGAGGCGGATATCGTGATGGCTGAGGCAGACGGACAAGAGCGGCATGGCCACGTCAGCCGCCGCGTCCTCCTACAGGTGCTGCCCACAGGTGTGGTGGCGTCACTGACGGGCGCCGATCGGGTGGCTGCGCGATCGACTGAGGTAGATCCGGCCGTCGTGGAACATTTCGCAGTGCTGCGGTCAGTGCTGGTGGAGTCGGACAACCGGGTGGGAGCGGCTGCCGTCTTACCGACTGCCCGGCAACAGCTTGACCATATCGCCGGCTACCGCCGAGCTGCCCGAGGCGCTTTGCATGACGCGCTGTTGAGCACCGAAGCACGGTGGGCGGAGTTCGCCGGCTGGCTCAGCGACGACCTAGGCGATCGTGACGCCGGTGCCTGGTGGCTCGCCCAAGCGTTGGCGATGGCCCAGGAAGCCGGAGACGTCGAGTTCACCGCCTACGTGTTCGCCCGTATGGCGCAACGGGCCGCCGACGCCGCTGACCAGGACCGGGTCCTCGGCCTCGCACACGCCGCCGAACGTGCCGGCAGCAGCCGGGAGCAGGTTCGGGCTTTCGCAGCGGTGCAACGCGCACACGGCCACGCTGTCGACGGCGACACCACCGGTTTCCGAACCGCCGTCGACGATGCCCAACACCTCGCCGCCACGACAGGTGCGGATGCCCACGGCCTCGGCTCGTTCTGTACCACCGCGTACGTCAGCGCGCAGGAAGGCGACGGCTGGCTTCGGCTGGGCCACCCCCGTACCGCCATCCGCTGCTTCAACCGGGCCCTCAAAGAGTGGCCGGAATCGTACCAACGCGAGCGGGGCCGCTACCTTGCACGTGCCGCCGCCGCCCACGCCGCCGCCAATGAACCCGAGCAGGCCGCCGACGCTGCCCTCGCCGCGCTCAACCTTGCCCGCCTCACCGGGTCGACGCGAACCCACCGTCAGATCAAGGCGGTCAGCCACCAGCTCACGGCCTTCTCCACCGAGCCCGCTGTGCAACGCTTCCAGGCCGCGCTGACCACATCCCCGCCGACGGCATGACCGACACCCGCAATCCCGCTCACCGCGTCGACGTCACTTTCATCGGCCGGGCCAACATCGACCTGACCATCCAGGTTCCCCACCGCGCCCGCCCAGGCCGCACCGCCAAAGGCTCCCCCTTGACCGTCAGCGCCGGCGGCAAGAGCCTCAATCAGGCCATTGCCGCCGCCCGCCACGGCGGACAGGCCGCGCTGATCGCCAACGTCGGCGCCGACGCCTGGGGCCACCACATCACCACAACCCTGTCCGGCGCTGGCGTCGACACCCGCCACATCCGACTGATCCCCGGCGCCAGCACCGGCGCGGCCATCATCGAGGTCACCCCCGACGGCGAAAGCTACATCACCCTCGCCCTCTCACCCGCCACCGAGCTCACCACCGACGACATCAACCACGCCACCGCCGGCCTCACCACGCAAGCAGTGGTCGTCCAACTCGACCTGCCACCCGAACCCGTAACCACGCTGCTGAGCCACCGCCGCGCACCGATCCTCATCGGCAACCTCGTTCCCCACCCCCACCTCGACCCCGCTCTTCTACAGCGCCTCGACATCCTCGTGGTCAACCAGCACGAAGCCGCCGCCATCCTCCGAACCACCACTGATGATCCCGTGAACGCCGCAGTCGCACTCCGACGCCTCGGCCCTCCTGCCGTCATCGTCACCGTAGGCCAGCACGGCGCCGCCTACTCCCATCCCCACGGAACCGGCACCGTACCCGCGCCCACCGTCCAAGCCATCGACACCACCGGAGCCGGCGACGCCTTCCTCGGCAGCCTCGCCCTCGACCTTGCCCGCAACACCCCACTACACGACGCCATCACCACCGCCGTCCGCACCGGCTCTCACACCGTCCAACACATCAGCGCCCACACACCGGCTCGCGAGACCTCATAAGAGCGTCTCTCCGGGTGGTGAGTTTGAGGTAGCGCCTGTGGCAGGTGAGGGCGGCGGCGAGGGTGACGAACGCGCAGTAGAGGCTGGCCGAGCGCTCGAAGCGGATGGTCAGCCGGTGGTAGCCGGTGAACCAGGTGAAGGTCCGTTCGATGACCCAGCGGTGCCGGCCGAGAAGGTTCGGGGATTCGATGCCGCGTCGGGCGATGCGGGGGTCAGATGCACTGCTGGCGGAGCATGCGCCGTGGGTGGGGGTAGTCGTAGCCTTTGTCGGCGTGCAGCTTGTCCGGGCGTCGTCGGCGGGGGCCGCGTCGGGAGCGGTTGGGAGGATGGCTTTGGACCGGTCAGAGTGACCCCCTTCGCCCGCGCGTTTGCGGCGGCGGCAGGGGACCAGTCGACCAGCCCTTGCGCGCCGAGCTGGTTCAACGCGGCGACCTGCAGCCGCCGCCACAAGCCGGCGCCCGTCCACGCCGTAAAGCGGCGATGCGCGGTGGCTCTGGACACACCGAACCCGAGCGGTAGGTGCCGCCACGCACAACCGGTGGTCAGTACGTACACGATCGTGGGCGAACGCCGCCCGCGCGTCGATCGGCGGTGTACCTCCGCCCTGCCGACGTCGAGGCGGTGGCGGGATCAACAACAGACCGGCCAGGTTCCACAACTCGTCAGGCACTAACTGCCGGATCAACCGCACGTCCACAGTAGAGGGGACCTACCATCCCAGGCCACCCGACCGCCACCCGAGACACACCCTAACTCCTGACGATAGCCGGAGCGTGTCAATTCATCTGGTAGCTGCATTGCACCCTTCCGAAGAGCTCGTGTCGGCGGCAGCAAAACGTCCAATGTTGGGCCGCTCGAATTGCTTCGCGCTCCGAATGGTCGCTCGATTCGAATGGAGTCGTCGATACCGGAAATGCGGACAAAGAATGTTGTCCGCATTGAATTTGTCGCTCTCGAAGGTGAGCGGGACGCGGCAGTTCGAGCCGTGCGTCCAGCAACAAGGACAAAGTGCTTGCGCGTAGAGTCGGCCGTGTCTGAGGAGCACTCGCTCGGCTCGGCGGCACGACAACTTCTGCTGCGCCGTCGCCAGCGCACCGGAGGCCTGTCGACGAAGGATCACTGTCGTCCGGTTGCGCACGGAAGTTGTTCGAGGAGGACCCGTGAGACTGGCGGACAGGATCGTTGCGATCTCGGCGGAGGACGCGGTTCGCGCCTCTGTGAGCTATGACCAGTTGCGTGCCGGGGATGGCGTGCTGTACTGGTTGGAGACCCGCCCCGAAGCCGGCGGGGTCGCGACGGTTACATGTTGGCGACCCGGCGAGGGTGCGCGAGACGTCAGTCCGGAGGGCTTCGACGTCACCAGCGGCGTTCACGCGTATGGCGGCGGGGCGTTCGCTGTCGCTGAAGGGACGTTGTGGTGCGTCGGCGGAGACGGCCTTTACCGGAGCCGTCTTTACGGCGATGAACTCGAGTTGGTCAGTCTGGGATCCTTCGGCGACCTGACGATCGGCGACGGCGAGTTACTGGCTGTACGGGAGTCGGAGCATGGTGACGACCTCATCGCGGTGTCCCTCACAGGCGTCCCGAACATACGGGCTCTCGCTGTATCCCAGGGATTTCTCGGCGCACCTCGGCCGGGTCCAGGCAGGTTGGCCTGGACCACCTGGAGCGAGCACGACATGCCCTGGGATAGGTGTGAGATATGGGTCGCCTCCTACTCGCCACGCGGCCAGGTCGAGAACCCGGTAAAGCTCGCCGGCAGTGCGGAAGAGTCGGCGGTGGAGCCGAGGTGGGGTCCCGACGGGGCGTTGTACTTCGTGTCAGACCGCAGTGGCTGGTGGAACCTCTACCGGTGGGACGGCCACCAGGTGAAACCGGTGGCACCGATCGCAGGTGAGTGCGCCGCAGAGCCGTGGGAGCTGGGCTACGCGTCGTATGACTTCCTTGACGACGGCCGGATCGTTGTAGCGGTGCAGGACGGGCCGCGGCACCGCCTTGTCCTCATCGGCCCTGACGGCACTATTCGTCCGGTCGACCTTCCATATACATCCATCAAGCCCTATCTGGTCGTTCAAGGGACGACGGTGGCGTTGATCGGGTCATCGCCGACCGCGGCCCCACAGGTCGCGCTCGTGCATCTCACGGCCGCCGATCCTCGGGTGGAGGTACTTGCCCGGTCGGAGCACGCCAGACTCGACGGGGCGCAAGTGTCGACGCCGACGGAACTGCGGGTTCATGTCGCGGGTGATCGAGAGGTACTTGCCCTGGTGTATCCGCCGACGGCCTCGGCGGCGAACTGGCGGGCACCGGTGATCGTGCGGGCGCATCCTGGGCCTACCGCCTCGTGCCTGCTGCGTCTGGGCTGGCAGGCGCAGTTCTTCACCAGTCGGGGATTCGCCGTCGTGGACGTCGACTATGTCGGCAGCACCGGGTATGGGCGGGCCTTCCGGGAAGCGCTGTACGGCCGGTGGGGCCTCGACGACGTTGATGACTGTATGGCGGTGGCGGACCATCTGCTCGCAACAGGACGAGCCGTGCCGGGTCAAGTCTTCATTCGCGGAGCCAGCGCCGGCGGATACACAGCTTTGCACGCGGTGGCGCAGAGCGGTCCGTTCGCTGCCGCCACGGCCGTGTCAGCGATCGTGGATCCCGACCGTTGGGTGGGAACCGTGCCTAGGTTTCAGCGCGCGCATGCCAGACGGCTGCGAGGCGGTGCCGGGCGGGTCGATGCCGCAACCCTTCAGCGGCCGGTGCTGCTCGTTCACGGCACCGCCGACGACGTGGCAGTGGTCGAGGATGTGCGAGAGCTCGCTGAACAACTGACAGCTCACGGCGTGCCCCACGACGTGCTACTCCTTCCCGACGTCGGCCACTACGTGGCGACCTCCGCCCGGGCCGGCACGGCGCTGGAGGCGGAACTCGCGCATTACCGTTTCGTGATGACGGCCGCGGCTGCCGAACGCGGGGACTATACGGCGGCCAGTGGTAGCTGAGAACGAACGTACTCGCCGAACTCACGGACCTCCGTCGGGCTTGACGGACTCGCGGCCGTCTGGCTAGGTGGCGCCGCCCAGGGCTTACTTGACCCTGACGCTGCCCGCCAGCACGATAGCGGCAGCGGGTGACGCGATGCTGCTACCGCCCTAGTTTCGTGCCTCCCGGCGGACCCGCCCGCGCATCCTTTATGAGTCCAGACTGACCCACGGGGAGGAGGCGTCAGTGCCTCGTCATCCGGACACGCTGATCACACCGAACACGCTCCTCGCCGAGAGACGCGCCGGTCTGCCATCGCCCCGGCGGCCTGGGCAGCGCATGTCCCGGACCGAGCTGGCCGATGCTGTCAACGTCGCCCTGGATCGGCATCACCCGGGCCGGAACCTCGCCGCCCACTACGTTGACTCCCGCTGGGTCGGCAAACTCGAACGTGGAGAACACCGCTGGCCAAGCCGCGAACGCCGCACCGCCCTCCGCCAGGTGCTCGGCGTGACCACCGACACCGAACTCGGCCTCTACTGCCCGCGACGCACCGAAAGCCGCGCGATCCCCGATCGCCGGCAAGTAACGGCTGCATGGTTCGGCAAGCTGCCAGGTGACCTTGCGCAGCTTCCGGGACCGTGGACGTCCGGACTCGGGTTGCAGGCACCGGCCAGGATCGAGTGGCCTCATGTCGAGGCGCTTCAACGCAGCATCACCTTGTTCGAAGAGTGGGACCACCAGCACGGTGGCGGACTCGCTCGCGCCGCGATGGCCGGCCAGCTCGAATGGGCCTGCCGGGTCGCCCGTCAGGCGTCGGCCACCGAGACGGTACGCCGAACCTGGCTATCGACGGCAGCCCGACTTGCTGACCTTGCCGGATGGGCGTGCTTCGATTCAGGCGATGAACCCGCGACCACCCAGCGGTACCTCATTATGGCGATCCAGTTTGCTACCGAAGCCGAGGACGTGCAGCAACGGGCACACACCGCCACCACATTGGGCAGACATCTCACGTACGTCGGGCAGGTCTCGGACGCTCTTGATGTGATCGGCCTTGTTCACTCGGATTGGCGCGAGATTCCCTCACTGGGACGTGCGGCGGTTCGGATCGTGGAGGCTCGCGCCTATGCAAAGAGCCACGATTCGCGAGCGTGCATCCGCGCGGTCGCTCAATGCGATGAGGAGTTCTCCGCCAGTGGGTTGGATGGGATAAAAGATCCGGTTTGGAGCTACTACGCCGATGCCGGCCAGATTCTCGGTGACGCCGGCCATGCCCTGTTCGACATCGCCATGGCCACCCATGACCGCCAACAGATGGCCATGGCTATCAGTCGATTGCAGTCGGCGTACTCCTATCATCCGATGGAAGCTGCCAGATCGCGGGCTCTCACCATGATTAGGATTGCCTGCCTCCAGGTACGCAACGGCAATTTCGCCAGCGGGTTGAACTCGGTACGGGCTGGTTTGACTGACGCGCGGGGCGTTCACTCCAGCCGGCTGCGCGATGACCTTCGCGTACTTGAGTCCGTCCTCGCAAACTCCGACCCGGAGCCGAGCCTTGCAGGTGAGCTCGCGGCAGCGCGGGCGCACGTAGCCGAGACTGTGCGCCAGCAGGTCTAGTAGCCCGTCCAGCCGACGGGAGCGGTTCCGTCTCGCAACGTGGCGATGCGATGCCTCAGCTGACGCTGTCGTTGCGGATCGTTGTCCGCTGACTGAGCCAGCCATAACGTCATCCGCAGCATGCGAATCAGCCGCAGCACCGGCCACGACGGGCTAAGTCGGACATCGAATCCATACGTATGGACGAACTCGACGTACTGTGTTGCGGAGAACCATCCGCACTCGTAGTAGAGGGCCGTCAGAGTCAGATCCCATTCCGGCGGTCCAATACACACCGTCTCCAGATCCACGAATGCCTCTCGGCCGTCGGCCGCCACCAGGAGATTCTCCATATGTGCATCGCCGTGCAGCACCGCTTCACCAAGTGTGAATTTCGTCGTTGCCCATCGAACCGAGAGGTCATTACGTAACTGGCGAAGAAATAGACGGTCACGGAGTTCGAGACCAGCGCCCGCCTCTAGCCGCTCTTCGAACTTGTCAAACGGCGACAAGTAGGGCAAAAGATCTGTCGGAACGGCAACAGCGTGTACCCTACGCAGACATCTGGCGAGAGTAACCAAGTCGGCCGGCCGGCTATCGGGAAGATACTCCCACAGCGACACCACGTATTGCCCGACGATGATTGGCTCCGGCCGTGCGGGGTGAACGACAGGGATCTGTCGCGAGGCCAGCCAGACAGCGACCTCGATTTCCCGACGGGGGTTGCTGGACTTGACCGCCCTTGGTGCCACCCGCGCCAGCACACCAGCGCTCGGCAGCAGGACCGCCCCGTTCTCGCCGACGCGCACCACGGTGGCGTCGTCAGCCGACAGGCCCGCTCGGGTGGCTGCCGACGTCACCGCGTCGATCGCCTCTTCCGCACGCACCCGACCATCCTCCCTCGGCGCGGCCGAACCAGCTCGATGGCTCCCCGGCCGGCCTCGGCGTGCCTTTCTAGGCTTATGCGTTCTACGTATGGCAGGCAGCGCTCGCTCGACCCCGGCTACGGCAGCAGCGCATCAACGCATACCCGGCAGTGCGATGTCGACTCGTTAGGGAGACGGCTTGGGGCGGCGAAGGCGAACACGCACATCCGTGCTACCGGGCAAGATTTCAGCCAGCTCGAAACCCGCCGGCGTGAGGTCTGCGGTGGCTGCCGCGAGGCTCCCCGTCGGTGGGGTTCTCTTGACGGCGATCAGGATCTCATCGACGCAGTCACTGTTGTCGTGGAGTGTGCCGGAATGGTCGGCTCCAACGGCCAGGATGGTTCGCGAGCCGGTGGCGTAGCAGGCTGACAGCCACGGTCGGAGATCAGTGCTCAGGTCGTCGGGCAGCGTGAAGTGTTCGGGAGCGTGACCGCCGGGGACGCCCTCCTCGATTGTCTTGTCGCTGAGCACGAGGTCTGTCCTACATCGCAGCTCCGCGGTTAGTTGCTCGTTGACAGGCTGGCTGTCCTGATTGTCGTAGGCGTAGGTCCAGATCAAGTAGGGACGGCGGCGGCGGGTGGCGGCGAGCCAAGGGCCGAGGACGGTGAGGGTCTCGTCGGGCAGCACGTTGGTCTCGACCTCAATGCCGTGGGCGGTGAGCATGGCGGCGCCGCCGTCGCCTCGGGAGGTCGGGTCGAGGACGCTGATGACGACTCGGGTGATGCCGGCGTTGATGAGTTCCTGGCGGCAGGCCGGGGTGACGCCGATGTGGTTGCAGGGTTCGAGTGTGACGACGGCGGTGCCGCCTCGCGCTGCGGCGCCCGCTGTGCTGAGCGCGTTCACTTCGGCGTGGGCTTCTCCTTTGCGCCGGTGATAGCCGGCGCCGACAACGTCACCATGGCGATCGAGGATGATGCAGCCGACGGGCGGGTTTGGGCTCGTGGTGCCCAAGCCGAACGACGACAGTGTGATCGCTTGCCGCATCGCGGCCAACTCGACGGCGGATGCCATCAGGTGCCCTTCTTGAGGTCATCTAGGAAGGCGCGGACTTCTGGTAGTTGCTGGTGCACGTTGACTGCGGTGCCGAGGTGCGCGAGTTGATGCAGGATTCGTCGTGATCCCGCCCGGCGAGCGATCGGCAAGGCGTGGTGTGCCGTCGCCGCAGCCTGGTCGGGTTGGTTCGCTGCGGCATGGGCCATCGCCTTGTTCAGCAGGGCGGAGGCGAAGTCCTGGCGGTGCCGCCGTGGAATCGTAGGGAGAGCTTCGTCGATGACGCCGATTGCCTCCTGTGGCCGCTGCGCCAGCCGAAGACACGCCCCGCGGTACACTTCGATGTAGCCGCTGGTGCAGTAGGAGCCGTGCTCGCCCTCTGGCTTTCCCGGGTGACGGTCCGCTGCCCAGCGATGCGCGGCGTCCAGCAGGCGCAGCGCCGCGCGGTGCTCGCCTGTGGCGGCGAGGGAATGCGCGTGCTGGACACGCAGCGCCGCCCGCATCGGTCCGGGAAGCTTCTGGTCGTAGAGCAGCGCCGCTTCGGCCTGCTCGACGGCATGGGCGGGGTGTCCGCTGGTCAACCATTGTTGGCTGCTGCGGTAGGTGGCCCATGCGGTCATGGTCGGGTCAGCGATCTGGCCTGCCCAGGCGAGAGCCTGTCGTGTCCGGCGGTGGCCTGCGGCGGGGTCGTTGAGGGATTGATGCAGCCAGGCCGCGGATTCGGCATACTGGGCGGCGAGGCGGATGACGGCGGGGCGAAGCGCCTGGGGCACCTCGTTCGGAAGGTCCTCGATCGTCGTCAGTTGTCTGGTGACGCCCATCAGCGCGTACTCGGGGCCGAACACCTTGTCGTTCTGCACCAGGAGATGCCACTGTTCGCGCAACAGGTGGATGGTCTCGTCCCAACTGCCTGGTCGGGGCTCGATCGTCTCGGCGGTGATGCCTGTTCCATCGCTTCGTCGAGGGCTGTAGAGATCGAGATCGACATCGGTGGCGGCGCCAAGTACCTGACGCAGCGCTGCTCGCCGCGCTTGGCTGGGCCAGCGATGCTCGCCACGCTCCAGCTTGCCGACCCACCGGAAGTCGACGTACTGGGCGGTGACGTCACGGCCCACATAAATCCGGTCGAGCGCCGCGTTGACCGCATCGGCCAGCTCACTGCGGGACATGCACTGGCCAGGACGCATCGGCGAGGACAGTCGACGCCGGGCCTCACTGAGCGCGGTGTTCGGCCTGATCGTGGTGTCCGGATGACGAGGCACCAACTTCCCCTCTACCCAGCATGCCGACCCCTGCCGACTATGCCACCGGTTGTCTAGATCATCCAGCTCTGACGTTGTCACGCCTCGTAGCGACACGGATCACCATGAAGTCGGACCACAAGTCGGCATTCCCGCCCTGTTCACTATGAGTGATCGTGTGAGGAGTAGCCAGTGAGGCTTTAGGCGGCAGCCGGCCGCTTCAGAGCCTGTTTGCGGAGGTCACGGAGAGCATGCGTCGCTGCGCGGCCGGCAGCGGCAGCTTCCGTTGCTCGGCGCCGGCTACAGAGGAACGCGAAGTGGCCGACGGGTTGGTAGCCGCAGGGGCTGCCTGCCCACCCATCGCAAGTCTCGTTGGAGGACCAGTCATGGACAACCTGCTCGCCGTTAGCGGTGACCCGTTCGAGCTCGACGTGGAGATCGTCACGGAGGGTCCGGTCGCCGCGGCGTTGCTGGCGGACACGGACGACGGCTGCGACACCGTGAGGGGCAGTGACTGCTAGTCGCCGCACTCTGGCCGGTTCCGGCGGGCGGTCCCCCGTACGCCCGCCGGAACCGGCGTCGCACGAAGGCAAGTCCTCGCAAGGGAATGGTGTTTGGGCTTGACCCGTTTCGACGGACAGGGTCGATGAGTTGATCTTCAGGCTACCTTGAGCGCCGGCACCAAGCTGATGTCGGTGCCGTCTTCGTAGGCGGCGGGGCTGAGGTAGCCGAGGCTGGAGTGCCGGCGGCGGGTGTTGTACCAGCCTTCGATGTACTCAAATGTGGCCTGGTGGGCGGCTTTGCGGGTGGGCCAGGCCTGCCGGTGGATCAGTTCCGTTTTCAGGGTCGAGAAGAACGACTCGGCGACCGCGTTGTCCCAGCACTGCCCGCGCCGGCCCACGCTCAGCCGTACACCGTGGCGTTTCGCGAGGCGGGCGTGCTGAGCGCTCGTATATTGACAGCCGCGGTCGGAGTGGAAGACCAGGCCGTCGGCGGGACGGCGCCGGGCGAGGGCGTCGGACAGAGCGGCGTCGACCAGATCGGTCTTGAGATGGTCAGCCGTGGCCCAGCCCACGACCCGGCGCGAGGCCAGGTCGATGACGGTGGCCAGGTAGAGCCAACCTTCCCACGTGTTGATGTAGGTGATGTCGCCGCACCAGCGGGTGTCGACCGCCGCCGGGTCGGCGGTGAAGTCCCGCTCGACGAGGTCCGGCCGGTTCCCGGCGTTCGGGTCCGGGATCGTGGTCGCCTTCCAGCGGCGTGGGCTCTTGCCGCGCACGCCGGCCTCGCGCATCCGGGCGGCGATGCGTTTACGGCCGTGGCGCCGTCCGGCCGCAGCGAGTTCGGCGTGGATGCGCGGCGCCCCGTAGGTGCCGTTCGATGCCGCGTGCACGGCGATGATCTGCTCGGTGAGTTCGGCATCGACGCGGTCGCGGGCGGACTGCTCGCCGCGGGCGTGCTGGTAAAAGGCGGACCGGGAGACCTTCAGCAGCTCGCACGCACGCTTGACGTTGTGCTTGCCGGCCTGCTCCGCCTCGATGAACGGGTACACGTTCACCGGGTCTCCCTCGCGAAGAAAGCCGTGGCCCGTTTCAGGATGTCGACGTCCTGCTGCAACCGGCGGTTCTCCGCCCGCAGCCGGGCCAGTTCCGCCCGCTCGTCGGAGGCGAGCCCGTCCGTGCGGGCCCCGGCGTCGATCTCGGCCTGTTTGACCCAGGCTCGCACAGCCGTCTCGGTCAGGTCGAAGTCCCTGGCCACCTGCCCGACGGTGCGGTCACCACGCTGACACAGCTCGACGATCTCGGCCTTGAACTCGGGCGTGAACGCCCGCCTCGGCCGCGATCGCTTCTTTCCCACGCTCTCCATGATGCTGGACATCCTCCCGGAGACTCCAGGTCCCCTGATCTTGGATGTCCGTCAAAACGGGGTAGGCCCATGTCCTGTCCGCCAGCTTCGGTGACGCGCGCGCCGACTCCTTGTCGCCCGTGCTGAGCTGGAGGAGCCGGTATGGCCAGCATCGCATCCCAGTCCCGTGTTGTCGGCGTACGGCTTCGAGTGCAGAGCCGGGTACGCCACCGGATACACGGCAGCTATCGACACTCGCGAATTAAGCTGCGGCTCGCAACCGAGCTCGCTCTGCAACAAGCAATTACAGTCAGTCATGTTGGTCGACCCGCCGGCTTACTCTCATGGCCGCGGTAAGTGTGTGGGTGTTGCGGTTTGGGTTGACGGGCGCGGTTCAGCGGAAGTCGTCGGCGTGATCGTGCGCCCACGCCGCGAACGTTCTTGCCGGGCGTCCGGTCACCTGCTCAGCCGTAGGTAGCGGTCCGGCCGACGCCGGGTCGAATGCTTCGGAGGGGGTCGGGGTGGTGTCGTTGCCGGAGTAGTCCTCGAAGCCAAGGAGGAAGTCGGCGTTGGCGGCAGCGAATCCTCCCTGCCTGAGGTAGTGCTGTCGGGCCTGGCCCGGGGTCACGACCTCCAGCCGGATGTCCTCGCCGATCGCCTCGGCAATGGCACGCACCTGGTCCCGGTTGCTGATGAGTTGGGGGCCGTTCACGTCGTACACGCGGCCGGCGTGGCCGGCGTGCAGCAGTGCGGTGACCGCGACGTCGGCGATGTCGTGCTCGTGCACCGGGTACCACGCCGTGTCCGGGAACGGTTCCCGGACCACCCGCTCGGCCCGGATCGATGGCCCCCACAGCGAGAGCTTGTTGAGCATGAACTCGCCCGGGCGCACATGTGTCCACGCCACGCCTGACGCCTCCACAGCCTGCTCGACCGGTAAGTGGAAGTCGGTGTCGAAGCCAGCGGTGACGGCACCGGACGACAGCACGACGATGTGCCGCACTCCGGCGTCAACCGCCCCCACCACGACGCCGCGTGCGGTCGCCGGGACTGGGAACAGGTACATGCGCTGTACCCCACCGAACACGGACACCAGCGTCGAGGGGTCGGCGAGATCGCCCGCGACGACCTCGACGCCGTCCGGCAGCCGCGCCGCGTCCGGGCTACGTGTCAACGCCCGCACCCGTACACCGGCGGCGACGAGCCGTTCGACCACGAGCCGGCCCACCGAGCCGGTCGCGCCGGTCACCAGGATCGTCATCTGCTTCTCCTTCTGTCTCGGCTGGATACGGCGGGCGATCGTCGGAAGCCTGGACTGCGGCATGCCCGACGCTATGGCACCGCGCTTGCGGGACCGCGCCATCGTCGCGCGACACCGCAGGCTCAGCGCAAACCCGAGTGCCTTGTTCATGTCTGCGCTGTGACCTGGTCAAACGACATGCACGAACAGGGCTGAGATGTGACACATTTCACACCGCCACCCGAGCGAGTGCGGTGTGCGCGAACGCGCAGAGCCTGATGCCGTGCCGGCGCCGGTAAGCATGATCGAAAGGCGCTCATACCGCGACGCGGGCGCCAGCCCACGCCCATCGGTTACTAAACGTGAGCAACTTATGTGCGTCGCCGAGGCGACCGGCGCCGCAAGGTCCCCCAGCGCCACTCGCCCAGGCCTCTGCACGTTTGGCGTACATGGCTCTGCACCAGAACCCGTACGCCGACACGTGTCGTCATCGGCGGCGTGGACACCCACAAAGATCTGCACATCGCCGCGGTGATCGACACCAGCGGGCAAGTGTTGGACACCGGGTCGTTCTCGACGACTCGGGCCGGCTACCGGGCCCTGCTGAAATGGCTGCGCAGCCATGGTGACGTCCGCCTGGTCGTTGTCGAGGCACCGGCAGCTATGGCAAAGGCCATCAAGGTCGAGTACGTCCACCGTCACCATTTCCGCACCCGTACCGAAGCCCGGCTGAAGATCGCCAACTGGATCACCGACTTCTACAACCGGCGCCGCTGCCACTCCGTCTGCGACGGACGCTCGCCCATCGACTACGAACGATCAGAGACCCGCGCCCTGGAGGCCCAGGACGCATAACGGAGCCCTCCACGATTCCAGGGGATTGACACATCAATCATCCCCTCAACCTGGTCGGCGACCTGGTCACGCTGGTCCAGCAGGTCACGCAGGCTGTTGGCCAGTCGGGGCAGGACGGTCTCGGCCGCAGTCGTTCCGGGCACGACGACGGTCTGCGCGTCGAGCGCGGTGAGGATCTGCTCGACCAGGCGGACGCCCATGCGTGGCGCGCGGGTCTTGACGATCTCGAGGAGTTTCACGCGGCCGGCTTTGCGCAGCCCAGCTGGTCCGCCGCACCGCGACAGCAGTTCCAGCACAGCAGGATGCTGCAGGTTCGGGCCCAGGACCCGCTCCAGGGGTGGGTGGATCTGGGTGAGCAGACCACGAACCCGGTTCGAGACCCGGGTGACCTCGCCGGCGAGGTCGTCGTCGTAGCCGACCAGGACTTCCAGCTCAGCGAGGGCCTCGTCGCCGGTGTCGACCCGGCGCAGCGTGTGCGGCAGGGTCCGGGCAGCATCCGCGATCACGTACGCATCCCGGGCGTCGGTCTTGGCCGTGCCCGGATGCAGGTCAGCCAGTCGACGCATGACCAGACCCGGCAGGTAGGCCACCTGATGCCCGCACCCACGGGCCACGGCCACGGGCAGCGCGCCGATCGAGGCGGGCTGGTCAACCACGACCAGGATCAGGCCGTGCCGGCCGAGCTTGTCGAACAGCCTGCGCAACCCCGCCTCGGTGTTGGGCAGCGTGGCGTCATGCAGCCGCTTACCCTCGCGGCTCAACGCGACCGCGTGATGCCCTTCCTTACCGACGTCGAGTCCTACAAAGACGCCGAACCCGTCGTGCACGCCCTGCCTCCCCACGGCGATCCTCGTGGCTCGGTCGCAGGTCGGGCGCCGGACTGCCGGCATCCACGTTACGAAGAGACCTACCCCCAGCAGGGGCGGCCGGGTCCCTATCAGCGGTCCGCCGACGCCACCCGGCCCGGCGACAACACCCCCCGGATCATCTGTACGACAGGGGCAGTAAGTCATACCGAGCCGGGCGACCGAGCAGTCCCCGACTGGGGACGATCAAAAAGGTAACGGGGTAAACGGGGGCACCGTTGACCGTTGCCGGTACGTTCACGGCCCCACCAGTCGGCCGCCGTATCCGGTCAACCCATCACCGTCCCTGAACCCACGTGACAGCGCCACCTCACGTAGATCACTTAGAGCTCCTAACGAAATGATGTTGGGCGTGTCCTTGGGACGTGAGGATCGTTCTGTCTGAGCGTGAGGAGGGGTGAGCAGCCGCCGTGGATCGTCTCGGACGAACTCTGGGCCGAGATCGCGCCGCTGCTGCCGCCCCGTCCGCCCCGGCGTCGTCGGTTCCCGGGCCGTAAGCCTCTCGATGATCGCAAGGTGTTGTGCGGGATCTTGTTCGTGCTCTACACCGCGATCCCGTGGGAGTACCTACCCCAGGAACTCGGGTTCGGGTCGGGAATGACGTGCTGGCGCCGGTTGCGGGACTGGAACGACGCCGGCGTGTGGCAACAACTGCATGAGGTGCTGCTGGGCAGACTCCGGGCCGCCGGGCAGTTGGACATGTCGCGGGCGGTGATCGACGGCTCCCACGTCCGGGCGCTCAAGGGCGGCCCAAAACCGGTCCGAGCCCGGTCGACCGCCGCAAGCCAGGCTCGAAACACCACGTCATCACCGACGCGGCCGGCATCCCCCTCGCCACGGCGCTGACCGGCGGCAACCGCCACGACGTCACCCAACTACTGCCCCTAGTCGACAAGATCCCCCGGATCAAGGGCATCCGAGGCAGACCACGGCAACGACCCGACCGCATCTACGCCGACCGCGGCTACGACTACGACTGCTACCGCCGAGACCTGAGAGCCAAGGGCATCACCTCCGTCATCGCCCGACGCGGTGTCCCACACGGCTCCGGACTCGGCACCCGACGCTGGGTCGTGGAACAGACCATCGCCCTGCTGCACTGGTTCCGCCGCCTACGGATCCGCTGGGAGATCCGAGACGACATCCACGAAGCATTCCTCACCCTCGCCTGCGCCATCATCTGCTGGCGCCGACTCCAACGCTCAAAGAGTTAGGAGTTCTTAGCCTGCAACGAGTCGACACAGAACGGCCCACCGAGGCGCTTCGCCTCGCCGAATCTGCGCGGGCTGGCGCGAAAGATGCGCCCGCACGGGTACGCGCGATGTTAACCACGCGCCTGGCTCGTACCCACGCGGTGCTCGGTGAGGCGGTCGCGTGCGAACGACGGCTCGCAGAAGCCGACACCGAGATGTCGCGCGCTGACGACGAACCAAGCCCGGCCTGGGCCAGCTACTTCGATCACGCGGAGTACTCCGCCCAGGTCGCCGCCTGTTACCTCCTCCTGGAACGTCACCAGGCAAGCGACAGATGGCTTCAGCAGACGCTCGCTCTCCAACCCGCCGAGCGCAGCCGAGATCGCGCAACCTATCTGATCTGGCGCGCCGACGCCGTGCTGAACCTCGGAGATGTCGACCATGCATGCGCCCTCGTCGCCGAGGCCGCCCCTGACGTCGCCGGCACGCATTCGGTGCGCAACCATCGCCGGCTACTGGACATCCACGGTCGCCTGATGGCCCATCGACACCCCGCCGTCAATGCTCTGGACGAGCGCGTGCGTAGTCTGCTCGCATGAGTGAGGCCAAGCGCGTCGCTGTCGTCACCGGCTCCAACCGTGGGCTCGGGAAGGCCATTGCTCGGGGCATAGCACGGACGGGTGCTCACGTGGTCGTCACGGCTCGGGCTGAGGACGCCGCCGTGCGGACCGCCGACGAGCTATGCGCGGAAGGGCTGTCCGCATCCAGCCATCAACTCGACATCGCCGATCCAGCCAGCGTCGCTCGCGCCATGGCCGACGTTGGCTACCAGTACGGCCGCCTGGACATCCTCGTCAACAACGCCGGCATCGCCATCGACCGTGGCCAGGCGGCAGCCAGCGCCGACCTGGAGAAGGTACGCGCCACCCTGGACACCAACATCATGGGAACCTGGCGTTGCTGCACCGCAGCCATCCACGAGATGAGGAAGAACAAGTACGGCAGGATCGTGAACGTCTCCAGCCACATGGGCACCTTCGGCGAACTGGGACCGGGCAGTGTCTCCTACCGGGTATCCAAAGTCGGAGTGAATGCTCTGACCTGCATTCTTGCGGCTGAACTCAAGGACGACGGCATCCTGGTGAACGCCGCTTCGCCCGGAAAGGTCGACACTCGCCTGGCCTACGGAAAGGCGAACTCCACGCCGGAGGAAGCTGCGGACACGTTCGTGTGGCTTGCCACGCTCCCCTCAGACGGCCCCACGGGGAGACTCTTTTTCCAGCGACGGTCCCTCGACTGGTAGTTCCGGCACCGCACGTAGCGGCAGTTCATCGAGCAGCGCGATCCCGTGTCGTGGTACTGGTTCGGAGGCCGCTCCAGGTACGCCGATGACTGCTGGCGTTCGTGGCCAGATCCAGTCGATGACGGTGGCCAGGTAGAGCCTGCCGCCGCCGACGCGTAGGTAGGGATGTCACCGCACCACCGCTGGTCAGGGGCGGTGGCGGTGAAGTCGCGGCCGATGAGGTCGGGTGCCGGCGGGGTGGCCGGATCCGGGATGGTGGTGCGTTTACGGCGGCGTAGGTGCGGGCCCACGATCTCCCGCTGCTCCCATGATCCGCTCGATGCGTTTGCGCTTGACCCGCACACCCTGGTGATGCAGCTCGACGGTCACCCAAAGAAATTGGAAGGTTATTCCTTGAGGCCGAGCCTCATTCGCGCTTGCGTCCTCACCTCTGGGTTTTTATCTTCTGCCAGGGTCCGGAGGAATCGGTGTGGGGTTTGAGGTGCGGTGGCTAGCCACCATCGAACGTTTATGGATCGGTCGCGCACAAGCTCTTCGAGGGTGTCATCTTCGAGGCTCACGGTCTGCACGAGTGCCCACCGGACAGGAGCTGACTTGTCACGAGCAAGCTGTCGTCGTTGTTGCTGGGTGGTTGATGGGTTCACTGCGGCTCTTGCACGCACTTTAGGATCAGGGTCCTCTACCAGAGTGGCTAGGATATGTGGGTCAGCTGTCGTTTCTGCCATGCCACCGCGGACTGCGGCGGAGGGGTCCCTGACGAGAATGCTCTTAAGGTCCTGGTCGATTGACTGGGACTCGGCGAGGAGGCGGCGGATGTCTTCGTCGCTTGATCGACAGATCGCCTCATGTACATAACGGTCAGCGCTTGGGTTTGTGAGGACCGCGTAGCGGACGTCGAAGCTTGGGTCGTCCACTAGGCTGGCAAGGACTGGTGGTGGACAATTCGGGTTTTCCGCTAGGGCTTGACGGACTTTGCTGTTCGGATCAGCCGCAAGGCGGTGAAGCAGATGTTCCGGAAGATCGGGTCGGCCAGCCACGGCACACCTGACTTTCGGGTTCTTGTCATCGGCGAGGAGCCTGATGGCTTCCTGGCTGGTGGCGGCGTCCCGCGCAAGTTCGATTCGATGATCGGCCTTGCCGGGAAGCGAGACCTCAGCGGGGTCCCCGCCCACCTCGGGCTGGTTCGTTGAGCTGTGGTCCATCAGAGATCCTTTCCATACGTGCTGCGGTGCCGGGCCATTGGAATGGGCACCGACACCGCAGCACATGGCGTTTCGTTACAATCTAGCTGCAGCTCTTGAGCTGAACAGGCGGGCAATGCTTGTGTTTGTAGACGTATAAGGTAACAAACGCCGCTTCCCATAGTCGATCCTGGAAGTATCCCTTGACATTTTCCTTGACCCAAGTGTAGCCGCACGCACTGTATGATGAGTAATACTTGCTACATTTGTCGAGCTGCTCCTTGGGCCTGCCCGCACCGTTCTTCGTGATACCGTACTTCCAGATCGAACCTGTTCGCAGGTTGAATATCTTGTAAACCTTGTACTTGGTGTTCCTGTTCTTCTTCGCGGTCTTCGAATTACTGCTGGGCCATGGAACTTTAACCTTGGTCGTCGGCACGGTTACGGTGCAGCCAACGACAGCGCACACCGTGATGAATGCGGCCATGAATGCTATGACTGCGGCGGCCGCCGCGATGGCGCCGCCTCCAAGGACGGCAGCCGGGATGGCGATAGCTACTTGGCCATCGATGTCAAGACTGTTGATCGGATCAGCTGGGTAGGTGTACGCATTTGCGTTTCCTCCAAAAATTCGGTCAGCCTGAAGGAATCGCCCTGTTGTCGGGTTGTAGAGGCGCACGCCCATCAGCACCATGCCTGCGGACGGATCGGTTGCTCGCCCAGTTGAGCCAAGCCATGCGTAGCCCTCGTCGCCGGCCGTGCTCGTATGTGGCACCCCATACTCGTCATATCCGCGTACGGTGGTCAGACCCGAATCGTTCCCGTGTATCGTTGCGACGATATCGCCGTGCAGGTTGGCGATCTGCCAGTTGAGCGTGGAGTCGGCGCTGCTCCAGATTGTGGACATGCCACTCAGGGTGGTTATCGGACGCGTGAAGTCGTTTGCCCCCACCTGTGTCCATGCTGGAATGTCGGCGGCCAGCCGGATTTCCCCGTGGACGGCCAGTTCCGAAGCTACGGAAGGTAACCACGGGTTGCTGATCGTCCGGCGTTCACGAAGGCGACGATCTCGTCGAGTCCAGGGCGATAGCCGTCGCTGGTGTTTACCTCGATCTCGGGCACGCCGAGCCGGACAAGCTGGAAGCCGTGGTGGCCGACGGCATGGATCTGATGGTCGCCGAGGTATGCGTCGGCGTGGGCACGCCGGATCGAGTTCTCGTCCTGCCGTCGCTGGATGCGATCAAAGGCTGTCTGTGCGGTGACCTGGCAATGCACGACCCGAATGTCGGCCATCCCGATCAATCAGCCTTTTTCATCCTGTGTAGCGGTTGGCTTCGACGTGGTGCAGCACGAGGATGGCCTGCACGATCGTGGTAGCCCGGCGCGGGCAACAACGCAGCTTGGCGAGGATCTTCCAGGTCTTGAGGGTGGCGATCGCGCGTTCGCCGCGGGCGCGGATCTTCGCGTGGGCCCGGTTCACCGTCTTTTGCCGGCGTGACAGCTTCGGCCGGAAGCGGCGCCGCTTGAACGGAGTGCGCACGCTGCCGTGGGCACCTTGATAGCCCTTGTCGGCGAAGGTCATCACGTCCGCGCTGGTAAGCGCGTCGATGATGCCGTGGGCCCGGGCTGCGGTCAGGTCGTGCACCGCGCCCGGCAGCGCGGGTGCAACCCAGACGAGCCGGCCAGCCGCATCGGCGATGACCTGCACATTCACCCCATGCCGCTTATGTTTGCCCGAGTAGTAGGGCCGTTGGTCGGCGACTCGGTCGATCGGGATCAGCGTGCCGTCCAGGATCGCGTACGCCAGCCTGCGGATCCGGTGCATGGCGGTGGCCAGGTCGTCGGCTGCTGCCGCGAGCAGGGTCATTGCTTCCTGCACGTACCGCCAGGCGGTGCTGACGCCGATCTCGAATCCGGCGGCAAGACGGGTGTAGGTGTCGCCGTTGCGCAGGTGGGCCAGGGCGAGCAGTGCCTGACGTCCCGGGTTGAGGCGCCGCCAGCGGGATCGGCGCTGGTTACGGTAGCTGCGGATGCGGTCGGCGAGGTAGTTCAGGGTCCGGTTGGACAACGCGATCGTGGACGGGTAAGACAGCACAGGCGAGGCTCCCGGTTGGGGCATCGGGTTTTGGTCGATTTGCTGTCTTACCTGGAGCCTCGCCCTCATCGATCCGCGGCCCCGGCCTACCCGCGCTGACCTGCAAAATCAGGTTGGAAAAGGCTCAATGGCTGCAGGCCGGGGCGCCAGAGGCGGTCTTGGAAGGCTGCCTCGGCGACCGTGGTGACGCCTGCGGTCAGGAGCAGCTGCAGCACCTTGAAGAACGTGGGCAGGGTCCGAAGGGTCAGCTCGTCGCTCGGTGCGGCAACGAAGTCGCCGGCCGCGTGGACCATCCCCTCCTTGATCTCGTCCCGGCAGATCGCTGGGCAGCCGATCCTCCGGGCGAGCAGGTGCGCGAGTGTCGTTTTTCCAGCCCCCGACGGTCCGCTGACGATGACAAGGGTCGGGATTGTTCCCATCACGTCGTTATAGCTCGGCGGGGCCCACCGCGCGGCGTCGGGTAGGGATCAGCTCTGAGTAGTCACCTACGGCCAGATACCTCCCCGCCAAGTGGCCGCCACTGGGGAATCTCAACTGGCCACCAACAC